>JALORM010000103.1 GCA_025458985.1 Paracoccaceae bacterium
TGGTCCGATCTGGTCCACGCCGCGCGCGTGCCGGTTCGGCTGCTGCAGGGCGACCAGGACCCGCAGACGCCGGTGGTGACGGTGCGCGAACAGATGGCGCAGTTTCCCGCGCTGGATGTCAGCTTCCTGCCGCACACCGGTCAGCTTCTGTTCTTCAAGGAGTGGCAGCGCGCCCTGGACGAGCTGGAGCCGTTCCTGGCCGAACGGGTGCGGTAGCCGGTGCCCGTACCCCAGTTGCGGTATGCGGTACCGGTCGAAGCGCGCTAGGAATCGACCATTGATTGAATTCCTCTGGGCGCACTTTGCGAGGGGAAGGGCATTTCAGAAGGATCACGCGGCGGGGCCACAGGCTCCGCCGCAATTTCCTTGCGGCACCCAGGCACCTGACCTGCCGGCTCACACCCCGGACTTGACCCCGATCAAGGCGGGGCGCGCGGAACCGCGCTACGGGGCCAGATGCGTGCGTTACAGGGAGAGAGGCCATGAGTGAAACCGCAACGTCGGGTTCCCCGACCAGGACCGCCACGAAGCCCGCTCCGGCGGCGAAGCCGAACGGTCCGGTGGCCGCGCCGGTCCCTGCGGCCAGTGCCGCGGACGCCGTGCCCCCGAAAGCCGCGCCGAAGTCGCGTTCGGCCGCGCCTGCACGGCGCGCCCCGCGCAGCTTTCCGCAGGCCTCTCCCGCGTCGGTCGCGCAGGTCTTCGAGTCGGGCGAATACCCCTATGCCGATCGCCTTGCCCGGCGCAGCTACGAGGCGCAGAAGGCCAAGCTGCAGGCCGAGCTTCTGAAGGTGCAGATCTGGGCGCAGGAGACCGGGCAGAAGTTCGTCATCCTGTTCGAGGGCCGCGACGCGGCCGGCAAGGGCGGCACGATCAAGCGGTTCAACGAACACCTCAATCCGCGCTTCGCGCGGGTGGTGGCGCTCAACAAGCCCTCCGAGGTCGAGAAGGGCCAGTGGTTCTTCCAGCGCTACATCCAGCATCTTCCGACGTCGGGCGAGATGGTGTTCTACGACCGGTCCTGGTACAACCGGGCGGGCGTCGAGAGGGTGATGGGCTTCTGCACGCCCAACGAGTACCTCGAATTCATGCGCGAGGTGCCCGAGCTGGAGCGGATGCTCGTGCGGTCCGGGATCCGGCTCTACAAATACTGGTTCAGCGTCACCCAGGACGAACAGCGCGCCCGGTTCGCCAGCCGCGACACCGACCCGCTGAAGCGCTGGAAGCTGAGCCCGATCGACAAGGCGAGCCTCGACAAGTGGGACGACTACACCGAGGCGAAGGAGGCGATGTTCTTCTATACCGATACCGCCGACGCGCCCTGGACCATCGTGAAGTCGAACGACAAGAAGCGCGCTCGGCTGAACTGCATGCTGCACTTCCTCGACTCGCTCGACTACCCGGGCAAGGACACGCGCCTCGTCCACGCGCCGGACCCGCTGATCGTCGGCCAGGCGAGCCACGTGATCCACAAGGCCGAACACATCCTCGGCACCTCGCTTCATCCCGATGCCCGGAGGGTGCGGCCGGTCTGAGGCGGGCGAAGTGCCGCCAAGCGCGCCCGGAGCCTCTGGCACCGGGCCACGCGCGCGCCTAAGTTGTCGTCCGGCGGACTGGGAGGGGCGATGAGGCGGTTTCCGGGAATGGCGGCAGGTCTCTGCGCGGCAGCCCTGGCGGCTTCGGGGCCGGCGCTGGCGCATCCGCACATCTTCATCGATACCGGTCTGCACCTCATCTTCGATGACACCGGCCAGCTTGCCGCAGTCCGGGTGGTCTGGGCCTATGACGAGTTCACCTCGCTTCTGGTGCTGGAGGATCGCGGGCTCGACAGCGACTATGACGGCAAGCTGACCGAGGACGAGCTTGCCCGGCTGGACGGGTTCGACATGGGCTGGGACGAGGGCTGGCCGGGAGACCTCTACCTGAAGGTCGGCGAGCGCGAGGTCGCGCTGAGCCGCCCGGTCGAACATACCGCCAGCTTCGAGAGCGGCCGCATCGTCACCACCCATCTGCGGGCGCTGGAAACCCGGGTCGAGGTCGGCGGGCCGCCGGTCGTCTTCGCGGCCTACGACCCCAGCTACTACGTGGCCTATACGCTGGCGCTGCCCACCCGGTTCGAGGGGCGCGAGGGCTGCGAGGCGGCAATCGCCCAGCCGAACCTGTCGGCGGCGAACCAGCGGCTTCTGGACGCGATGGCCGAGCTGACCGCCGACCAGTCGCTGGAGGAATACGACTTTCCGCCCGTGGGCGAGGAATTCGCCGAGAAACTGACGGTGACATGCGCGCCGCGGTCCTGATCCTGACGCTGGCAATCCTTGCGGCGCTGGCTGCGGTCTGGTGGGCCGGCGGCTTCGACGCCGCGGCCGCCTGGGCCGCGGCCCGGCAGCGCGAGGTGCAGAACACGATGGCGGGCGGCCTGCGCGCGCTGCGCGGGGGCGAGCCGGGGGCGCTGGCCGCGCTGATGGGCCTGTGCTTCGCCTACGGCGTGGTCCATGCCGCCGGGCCGGGCCACGGCAAGGTGGTGATCGGCGGCTATGCCGCGGCCAGCAGGGTCCGCCCGCTGCGCGCCGCGCTGATCGCGCTGGCCGCTTCGCTGGCGCAGGCGACGACGGCGGTGGCACTGGTCTATGCCGGGGTCCTGGTCTTCGGATGGACCCGGGACGAGACGGCGGGCGCGGCCGATGCATGGCTGGCCCCTGTCAGCCATGCCGCCATCGGGGCGGTCGGGCTCTGGCTCGTCTGGCGCGGTGCAAGGCGGATGTGGCGGCAGAGGGCCGCAGGGCGCGTCAACGGCGCCCACGACCAGCATCACAGCCATCACCGTCACGACCATCACCACGACCATGACCACGACGGCTGTGGCCATAACCACGGGCCCAGCCTGGACGAGATCGCCGCCGCGACGACCTGGCGCGAGACGGCCTTGCTGGTTAGCGGCGTCGCGCTCAGGCCCTGCGCGGGGGCGCTGTTCCTGCTTGCGCTGACCTGGGGCATGGCGATTCCGCTGGCCGGGATCCTTGGCGCCTATGCGATGGGCCTCGGCGTCGCGGCGGTGACCGTAGGCGTCGCGCTGGGCGCGGTCTGGCTGCGCGATGGGCTCAGCCTGTCGCTGGGCGGCGGCACGGCGGGCCGCGTCCTTGTCCCGGCACTGGAACTGGGGGTCGGCGCGCTTGTCCTGGCCTTTGCGGTCAGCATGCTGATGCCTGCGGGCTGAGCCGGCCGCACGCGCGGGATTGCCCCCTGGGCCGTACCGGCGTAGAGGCATCCTCCCATGCGCGACCTTTCCGCCCTTGCCCGCGAGGCCCGCGCCCTCGCCGTCCTCGGTCTGCCCCTGATCGGCGGGCACATGGCGCAGATATCCATGCACATCACCGACACGGTGATGCTGGGCTGGTACTCGGTCGAGGCGCTTGCCGCCGTGGTGCTGGGTGCGACGGGGTTCTTCGTGCTGTTCATCGTTGGGTCAGGCTTCGCCTGGGCCGTGATGCCAAAGGTCGCCGCCGCGAACGCCAATGGCGATGCGGCCGAGGTCCGGCGGACCACGCGGATGGCGCTATGGCTGTCGCTGATCTTCGGCGCCGCGGTCATGCCGCTGCTGTGGTTTTCCGGGCCGCTGCTGCGGGCGCTGGGACAGGACGACGCCCTGGCCGCCGCGGCGGAAGGGTACCTCAGGATCGCCGGGTGGGGCATCTTTCCGGCGCTGATCGTGATGGTCCTGAAAAGCTACCTCGCCGCACTGGAGCGCACGGGCGTCGTGCTCTGGGCGACGGTGGCGGGCGCGGTGCTGAACGCGCTTCTGAACTGGGCGCTGATCTTCGGCAACTGGGGCGCACCCGAACTGGGCGTCACCGGCGCGGCAATCGCGACGCTGGCGACGCAGCTTCTGACGCTGGGATTGACGGCCGGCTATGCCGCGCTGCACCCCGCGCTCAGGCGCTACACCCTCTTCGTCAGGTTCTGGCGGCCGGACTGGGGCGCCTTCGCCGCGGTCTTCCGGCTTGGCTGGCCCATCGGCCTGACAAGCCTTGCCGAGAGCGGGCTTTTCGCGGCCTCGGCGCTGATGATGGGCTGGGTCGGGACGCAGGAGCTTGCCGCCCACGGCATCGCGCTGGAGATCGTGTCGCTGATCTTCATGATCCATGTGGGCCTTGCCAATGCCGCCACCATCCGCGCCGGCCAGGCGCACGGGCGGGTCGATACTGCGGGCCTGAGGCTGGTGGCGGCCACCGGGCTGGCGCTGGTTCTGGGGATCGCGCTGCTGGCGGTCGTGCTGTTCCTCGTCGCGCCCGAGCCGCTGATCGGCCTGTTCCTTTCCCCCGACGATCCGGCGCGGCCGGCGATCCTGGCCATCGGCGCCTCGCTGCTGGCGGTGGCGGCGCTGTTCCAGCTGGCCGATGCCGGGCAGGTGATGGCGCTGGGCCTCCTGCGCGGCATTCAGGACACGCGGGTGCCGATGATCTATGCGTCGGTCAGCTACTGGCTGGTCGGCATCCCGGCAAGCTATGTCCTGGGGTTCACGCTCGGCTGGGGCGGGCCGGGCATCTGGGCGGGGCTGGCCATCGGCCTGGCGCTGGCCTTCGCGCTGCTGGTCTGGCGGTTCTGGCACCGGGCCGGCGCGGCCGCACCCCTCCCGGCCTGAGCGGCGGCTGGCGGCCATGCCGTCCGGCCGCTAGGCTTGGCGCCCGTGCACCCCGAGGGAGGGACCGATGCTGCCCGACACCGTCCGCTACGCCGCCATCATGCTGGCCGCCGGGATCGGCATCCCGATCCTGGCCGCGCTGAACGCCCAGCTTGGCGGCCGCATCGGCTCGCCCGCCGCGGCGGCGACGGTGCTGTTCGTCGTGGCCTTCCTCGGGACCGCCGCGGTCCTGGTGCTGACCGGCAGCACGGCGGCGCTGGCGCGCCTGCCCGGGCAGCCGGGGCACCTGTTCCTCGCCGGGCTGCTGGTGGCGTTCTACGTCCTGTCGATCACCTGGATCGCGCCCCGCTTCGGCGTGGGCAACGCGGTCTTCTTCGTGCTGCTGGGCCAGCTGATCTCGGCCGCGCTGATCGACCACTTCGGGCTGATGGCCGCGCTCCCGAAGCCGATCAGCTGGACCCGCGCGGCGGGCATCGCGCTGATGGCCGCCGGGGTGCTTCTGACGCAGCGGGCGTGAGGGGCGGCAGTCAGTGGGGCTTGCCCTCATCGGCCCCGTGTTCGGACCCGGGGTCTGCCGGCTCGTCCTCGGTGTCCTCGACCGGGATCGCGTAGGACCCCGTCAGCCACTTGCCCAGATCGACGTCGGCGCAGCGCCTGGAGCAGAAGGGGCTGTACTTCTCCGCCGGGGGCTTTCCGCAGATCGGGCAGTTCATCGCAACGCCTCCGCCAGCGGCAGACGCTCGCGCTTGCGCTGCGCCTCGTAGTGGCCAAGGGGCGTCCAGCCGACAAGCGCGGTCTCGACCGGATCGGCCTTCAGCGCGGCCCTCAGCGCGCCTTCCACCGTACGCCGGTCGTTCTTCGGCATCGGCGCGAAGTCGATGGCGACCTGCCCGCCCAAGCCGCGCAGCCTGAGCTGGCGCGGCAGCTCCCGCGCCGCGGCGATGTTCGCCTTGAGGCTGGCAGCGGGCGTCGTGTCGCCACCGGTGTTGACGTCGACCGCGATCAACGCGCGTGTCGGCTCGACCCACATCGTCGCCCCGCCGCCCAGCGCCACCTCGGCCGACCGCAGCGCGTCGAGCGCGTCGAGGACGCCGTGCGCGGCGAAGGCCTTCGGCCCCTCGGCCACCTCGTCGGGCGGCGGGTCGGCCCAGTCGCGCCAGGCCAGCTCATGCGGGCCGGGCGCGTCCAGCAGCAATTCGGCCTCGCGGCCCGGGTCGGCGGCGATCCTTTCGCCAAGGTCGCGCATCGCGGCGATGTCGGCCGCGATCTCGCCGTCCTCGGCCCCGGCGGCGGCCGAGCGCAGGATCAGCCCCATGGCCGAGCCCGCCATCGCCCCGGCGGCGAGGGCCGACAGGCGCGCCCGGTCATCCTCGTCGCGGATGCGGCGCGAGAGGTTCAGGCCGGGCGCGTCGGGCGTGACGATCGCGAACCGCGACTTGAACAGAAGCCGCGGGGTGACGGGCACCGCCTTGCCGGGTTCGGCATGGCCCGTCACCTGCACCAGCAGCGCCTGGCCGGGGCTCAGGCCCTTGGCCTCGCGCAGGAAGGCGCGCGCACCGCCCGGCAGCCGCAGGAAGACGCCCCCCTGCCCCTTCATCTGCCGGTCGACGAGGCCGCGGAACACCGCGCCCGGCCCGGGCGCGCCACCCTCGGGCGCCGCGACGAGCAGGTCTTCGAGCTGCCCGTCGACCATCAGCGCCGCCGCCTCGCGGCCCTGCACCTGCGACAGGACGACCACGCGCCCCTTCATCGCATCACCCCCGCGGCCTGCAACAGCGCCGCCGTCTCGGCCAGCGGCAGGCCCACGACGGCGGAATGCGAGCCCTGAAGCCAGGGGATGAAGGCGGCTGCCCGGCCCTGGATGCCGTAGCCGCCGGCCTTGCCC
>JALORM010000104.1 GCA_025458985.1 Paracoccaceae bacterium
CTGTCTGCCTGTTCGGGAGAGCAGTCTGCCCTGGCGCCGGGCGGCGAGGATGCCGCCACCATTGCGCGGATCTTCTGGGTCATGCTGTGGGGTGCCGTGGTGCTCTGGCTGGCGGTCAACCTGGCCGTCTACCTGGCCCGCAACAATGCACCGCGCCGGATCGGCCGCCGCGCCGCCAATGCCGTGATCATCGGCGGTGGCGTGGTGCTGCCGCTCGCCGTCCTGACGCCGTTGCTGATCTGGGGGCTGGCAGTGCTGCCCGACCACCGGCTGCCGGGCGAGGGCCTGACGATCCGGGTGACCGGCGAACAATGGTGGTGGCGGGTCGAGTATCTGCCGCAAGCGGGAGGAGAGCCGGTGGTTGCGGCCAACGAGATCCGGCTGCCCGTCGGCCAGCGCGTGACGTTCGAGCTTGGCGCCCGTGCGGTGATCCACTCGCTTTGGATCCCGGCGCTTGGCGGCAAGATGGACATGTTTCCCGGCCGCACCACCCGGCTGTCCCTGAGGGCGACAGAGCCGGGTGTCTACCGCGGGCAGTGTGCGGAGTTCTGCGGTCTGAGCCACGCCTGGATGGCGTTCCGCGCGGTGGCGATGCCGGCCGCGGACTTCGCGGCCTGGCTGGAACACGAGGCCGGCCCGGCAGCCCTACCGGAGGGTGAGGCAGCGATGGGGGCCGAGGTCTTTGCCCGCGAGGGGTGCGGCGCCTGCCATACGATCCGGGGGACAGAGCACGCAGGCCGGGTCGGGCCCGACCTGACGCATGTCGGCTCGCGCCTGTCGCTGGGTGCGGGGCGCCTCCCGCCGTCGCCCGCCAATTTCGCCGACTGGATCGCCGAGCCGGGTGCCTTCAAGCCCGGGGTGCAGATGCCCGGCTTCGGCCACCTGCCCCGCGCCGACCTTGCGGCGCTTGGCACGTACATGGCGGGGCTCAGATGACAGGTATCGCCGCGCGCAAACCCGAAGGCCCCTATCCGCCGACCTCCGAGATGCTGGACGAGCCGGTGCCCGAGGCGCTGGGCCGCGCGCAGGCCGAACGGCTGCGCGCCGCGTGGACCGCGCCGAAAGGCTGGCGATACTGGTCGGCAGTCAACAACACCGAGGTCGGGGTCTGGTATTCGCTGACCGCGCTGGCCTTCATGCTGCTGGCGGGCGTGCTGGCGCTGATCCTCAGGGTTCAGCTTGCCCAGCCCGAAAGCGGGCTCGTGGACGCCGACCGGTTCAACCAGCTCTTCACCCTGCACGGCTCGGCGATGATGTTCCTCTTCGCGGTGCCGATCTTCGAGGCGATCTCGATCCTCCTGCTTCCCGGCCTCCTCGGCGCGCGCGACCTGCCCTTTCCGCGGCTTTCGGCGTTCGGCTACTGGTGCTTCCTGATCGGCGGCGTGTTCGTCCTGGGCTCGATCCTCTTCGACGCCGCCCCTCGCGCCGGCTGGTTCATGTATCCGCCGCTGGCCACGAAGGACGAGGGGCCGGGTTCGGACATCTGGCTGCTTGGCCTTTCGTTCATCGAGGTCGCGTCGATCGCTGCGGCGGTGGAGCTGATCGTCGGCACGCTGAAGTGCCGCCCGCCGGGGATGCGGGTCAACATCATGCCGCTCTACGCCTGGTACGTGCTGGTGGTGGGCGGGATGATCCTCTTCGCCTTCCCGCCCCTGATCGCCGGCGACTTACTGTTCGAGATGGAGCGGTCGTTCGAGTGGCCGTTCTTCGACCCCGAGCGCGGGGGCGACCCGATGCTGTGGCAGCACCTGTTCTGGATCTTCGGCCATCCCGAGGTCTACATCGTCTTTCTTCCGTCGATCGCCATCGCCGCGATGATCGTGCCGACGGCGGCGCAGCGGCCCATCGTGGGCTATTCCTGGATCGTCCTGTCCGCCGTTGGGACGGGCTTCTTGTCCTTCGGCCTCTGGGTCCATCACATGTTCACGACAGGCCTGCCGGCGCTGTCGCTGGGCTTCTTCTCGGCCGCGTCCGAGGCGGTTGTGATCCCAACCGGCATCCAGCTGTTCGCCTTCATCGCCACGCTGCTCGTCGGCCGCGTGACGATGTCGCTGCCGATGCTCTGGATTGCCGGGGCGCTGGCGATCTTCACCGCAGGCGGGCTGACGGGCGTGATGCTGGCGATCGCGCCCTTCGACTTCCAGGTGCACGACACCTACTTCGTCGTCGCGCACCTGCACTACACGCTGTTTGGCGGCATGGTCCTCCCGGTGCTGGCGGGGGTCTACTACTTCATGCCCTTCGTCACCAAGCGCCGGATGTCCGAGAGACTGGGGCGCTGGGCGTTCTGGCTGATCTTCGTCGGCTTCAACGTCACTTTCCTGCCGATGCACCTGACCGGCCTGATCGGCATGCCGCGGCGGGTGTTCACCTATCCGGGCGGGCTGGGCTGGGACTGGCCGAACCTTGTCTCCAGCATCGGCGCCTTCGTCATCGCGGCGGGCTTCCTGGTGTTCGTGATCGACCTCGTCACCCACTGGCGCGGACCGCCGGCATCGCGCAATCCCTGGAATGCGGGCACTCTGGAATGGACCCACGACGTGCCCGAAGAGGCCTGGGGCGTCCGGTCGATCCCGCATGTTACCTCGCGCTATCCCCTCTGGGACGACGAGCGGCTGCTCGGCCGGATTGACTCGGGCCGCTTCTACCTTCCCGACGCCGAGGACGGGCTTCGCGAGACGCTGATCACCAGCGTGATCGACGCCACACCCATGCAGGTGCAGCGCGTCAGCGGGCCGACATGGATCACGCCGCTCGCCGCGGCGTTCACCGGCGGGGCGTTCATCCTGCCGACCTTCCACCTGTGGGGTGCGGCAGCGGTGTCGGGGACAGTCGCGGTGGCCTGCATCCTCTGGTGGCTGTGGCGCGACACCGCCTGGCCGCCGGAGAAGGAGATGAAGGATGTGGGCCTCGGCCTGCGCCTTCCGACCTATGCCTCGGGCGCTGAATCGACCGGCTGGTGGGCGATGTGGATCACGATGCTGGGGGATGCGACGGGGTTCGCCTCGGTCGTGTTCGGGTTCTTCTTCTACTGGACGGCGCGGCCGGACTTCCCGCCGCAGGGCGCCGCGCACCCCGACGCGGCGTGGGTGGCGCTGGCGGCGGCAGGCTTCGCTCTGGGGTGGATGGCGACGCTTGCCGCCCGGCGGCTGAACCGGCGCGGGCGGCAGGGGCTGGCGCGCGCCGCCCTTGGGGTCGGCGCGCTGGCCGGCGCGGGCGGGGCCGCGGCCCTTGCGCTGTCGGTGCTGCATCTGTCGCCGACGGACCATGTCTACCCGGCCATCCTCTGCGCCATCGTCGTCTGGCTCGCCGCCCACGCCATTGCCGGACTGGTGATGCAGCTCTACTGCCTGGCCGGATCGCTGGCGGGCAAGCTGACGCCCAGCCACGATGCCGACATCTGGAACGTCACGCTTTTCTGGCACTTCCACACGCTGGCGGCGCTGACCGGCTGCGCGGTCCTGGGTCTGGCTCCGAGGGTGCTGCAATGACCCGCGAACATGCCCCCCGTCCCGACGAGGAGCAGCTCGAGTTCCGCGAGGAATCGGCGAGCCTCGTCCGGATAACGGCGGCACCGGTGGTCTGGGCGGGACATTTCCTCGTCTGCTACTGCGCCGTCGCGCTGGTCTGTGCCAAGGGGTGGCAGACGGGATGGCTGCAGCCGGCCCTCCTTGCCGTCAGCCTCGGGGCGCTCGCGGTCATCGCATGGCTGGGGTTCCGGTCATTCCGGCAATGGGACGTCCGCAATACCGGCGACTTCAGCAACCCGCATGGCGAGGCTGAGGACCGGCACCAGTTCCTGGGCCATGCGGCGTTCCTGCTGGCGATCGTGTCGGCGGTGGGGGTGGTCTACGTCACCCTGCCGATCCTGATGATCGGGGTCTGCAGATGAGGGGCGCCCTTCTCTTCGCACTGGCGATGCTGGCGGCGATCTGGGGCCTGCCGCTGGAACGGTGGCTGCCGGGCTTCCCTGTCCACATGCTGCGCCACATGGTGCTGGTGGCGCTGGCCGCGCCGCTGGTCGTGCTGGGCCTGCCCCGGCTGAGGTGGCTGACGCCGAACCCGCTTGTCGCCGCCGCGGCCGAGGCGGCGGTCGTCTGGGGCTGGCACCTGCCCGGTGTACACGGACTGGCCCGGACCACGGAAGCCGGGTTCGTGCTGGAGCAGGCGGCCTTCCTCGGGGTCGGCGTGCTGGTCTGGGCCGGCTGCCTCAACGCGCGGCAGCCGCTGGCCGGGGCAGGGGGGCTGCTTCTGACGTCGATGCACATGACGCTTCTCGGGACGCTGCTGGTGCTGGCCCCGCGCGACCTCTATGCCGCGGTCTGCGGCACTCCGCCGGACCTTGCGGGCCAGCAGGTCGGGGGGTTGATGATGCTTGGCATCGGCACGCCGGTCTACCTGATCGCCGGCCTGCTGCTGACGGCGAAGGCGCTGACGCGCGAGGCCCCGGCATGATCCGTGGCCTGAGGCTGATCGCGGCGCTCGCTGCGGCCGGGCTGCTCGGCGCGGCGGCCGTCGTGACCTTCGGCCTCTACAACGTCTCGGCGCAGGTCGGGCACTGGCCCGGCGTGTCCTGGGTGCTGCACGAGACGTTCCGCAATTCGGTTCGGCTGCGCGCGCCTGCGCCCGCCGAGGTCCCCGACCTTTCCGACCCTGCGCTCGTCCGGCTGGGCGAACGCCACTATGCCTCGGCCTGCTCTCCCTGCCATGCCGCGCCGGGGGTCGAGCGGACGGCCACGATGCGCGCCATGGTGCCCCAGCCGCCGCATCTGGCCGACGCGGTGGAGCAGTGGGCACCGGAGGAACTGCACTGGATCATCCAGAACGGCATCAAGATGAGCGGGATGCCGGCCTGGCCGGCACGGCACCGCGGCGACGAGGTCTGGGCCGTCGTCGCCTACCTCGTCGCGGTGCGGCAGGGCCGGGCCCCGCCGGCGGCCAAGGAAGACGGATGTGGGGGGTGCCATGGGACGGTGGCCCGCCACGTGCCCCGTCTGGACATCCACACCGAAGCCTATCTGGCCAAGGCGCTGCGGGACTTCATCGCCGGGACCCGGGCGAGCGGGATCATGCAGCAGGCGGTGTCCGGGATGACGCCGGAGGAGGCGGACGAGATCGCCGGGCGTCTCGCCGCCAGTCCGGTCGTGCCGGGCGGGGCGGCAGCAAGCGCGCCGGCGGAAGGCGAGGCCCTTGCCCGCCGGGGGACGGGGGACGTGCCCGCCTGTGCAGCATGCCACGGCCCCGGAGCCAGCCGCGCCCGGCCCGGCACGCCCGCGCTTGCCGGACAGGGCCGCGCCTACCTTGCGGCGCAGCTGCGCCTTTGGCGGGCGGGGCACCGCGGCGGGTCCGAGGTGATGGCGGCGGCGGCGCGGCGGCTGACCGACGACCAGATCGACGCGCTGGCCGCCTGGTATGCGGCCCTGCCGCCTGCGAAGGGCCCGGGCTGAGCGGCTTTGACCCCGCTGCCGCCCGGGCGGGCGGCATGACGGGAAGGGAGGACCCGATGGACAACGACCGCGACGGCGCGCAGCATGCGCTGACCGGCCTGCTGGACAGGCTTGAGGCAACCATCGGGGATGACAGCGCCACCATCGGCGACATCGCCGATGCGATGGGCCCCCAGGGCCTGGCGGCGCTGATCCTGGTGTTCTCGCTGATCTCGACCTCGCCCGCCAGCGCAATTCCCGGCGTCACCACCTTCGTCGCCGCGGTGGTCCTGCTTCTGCTCGGCCAGATGCTGGTCGGCCGCCACTGCGCATGGCTGCCGGGCTTCGTCGGCAACCGCAAGCTCGATGCGGACAAGCTGCGCACGGGCATCGACTGGCTGCGCAAGCCGGTGGAGTTCGTCCAGCGCTTCGTGCGGCCACGCCTCACCTTCCTGGTGCACCGCCCCTGGGTGATCGTGCCGATGCTGCTGGTCGCCTGCCTCTGCCTGACGATGCCGTTCCTCGAGGTGATCCCGACCTCAGGCTCGATCGCTTCGGCCATCATCGCGCTCTTTGCGGCGGGTCTCCTTACCCGGGACGGCGCACTGGTTGCGGCGGCGACCGCGCTGCTCGTCGCGCTGCCGCTGCTGTTCCGGGCAATCGCCGGCGGCTGAAGCGGCCGGCCGGGGGGCCTGCGGCTTCTGACCCGGTGGCGCGGCCGGCGGCGCAGACCGGGAACTGGCTTCGAAGCGCAGCGCCGGCACTACCCGAATTGCGAACTGCCTGCCCGCCTCAAGTCGGAGCGCCGTGACAGGTTCGCGCGGGCCTCACGCGCCGCGCAATAGGTTTGGGGCGTTGCGTCAGGCTGGCGGCGGGCCGGAATTTCTTCAGCGGCCCCTTGCCGTTGGTCGAATGGGGCGCGTCGCGGGAACTCAGCATCGACTGGCCGCACGCGCACCGAGAGGGCGAACGTGGACGGCCGGCATGACGGTTGGCAGTGGTTCGGCAACCTCCACGGCCTGCCGGTCCTCGACGATATGGGAAAGCTCGGTCAGGCCGACGACATCGTCCTCGACCCGGAAACCTTCCGCGCCTCGGCATTCCGTTCGGAGCTATTGGCCACGCCACCCGCGGCGCGGAAAGCATCGCCGTTTCGCTCGCCCGGCAGCCGCCCGCCACGTGGCCCACAGGCAGAGCGGCGGCTAGGTGACCGGTCTGCCCTGCGGCAGGGCCGGCGTTGTGCAACCGACACGCGCGGCCGGCAGACCCGGAACCCGCCACCGGACGGCGCGTTGCCCTGCATGACACCCGGCAAGACCGATACCTCCGGCCCTCCGGACGAGGGGAACGCGGTCCGCGGCGCGGAGGAAGAGGCATTCGTCCACGACGCATCGCGGCTTTCGGCCAGGCTGATCTACGAGGTTGTGCGACGCGACGGCGAAGAGGAACTGACCCGGCCGGCCGCGTCGCTCGTCTGGTCGGGTACCGCGGCCGGCATACTGATCAGCCTGTCGGTGCTGGGCGAAGCCGTGTTCCGCACCTACCTGCCGCCGACCCGCGCCTCGCACCTGATCGAGAACGCGGGCTATGCCCTGGGTTTCGTTGCCGTGATCCTCGGCCGGATGCAGCTTTTCACCGAGAACACGATCACCACCGTCCTGCCGGTGATGCACCGCCCGAGCGGCCGGGCGTTGGCCGCGGTGTGCCGGCTGTGGGTCATCGTGCTTGCCGCGAACGTCGTGGGCGCGCTCATCGCGGGATACTTCCTGACGCTGCCCGGCGCCGTTCCTGACGACATGGCAGCGGCGTTGCGCGACCTGTCTGCCCACGCCACCGGGATGGGCGCGTGGCAGGGGTTCCTGCGCGGCGTGCCCGCGGGCGTCCTGGTCGCCGCCATCGTCTGGATGATGCCGTCTTCGGAAGGGGGAGGGTTCTTCATCATCCTTGCCTTCACCTGGCTGATCGCGGCGGGGGATTTCACCCACATCATCGCCGGGTCGGTCGAGATGGCCTACCTCCTGTGGCTCGGCGAGCTTGGCGGCGGCGCGGCGGCCTTCGGGTTCTTTCTGCCGGTGCTTGCGGGCAACATCATCGGCGGAACGGCGATCTTCGCGATGCTGGCCTGGGGCCAGGTGAAGAACGAGGTCGCCGCCGGTACGGGGCGGGGCACGAGGCGCTGATCCCGCCCCGCCGCCGGAACCCATGCTTCGCGATCCGCGTTGGCTGTCGGGGCCGGGGCACACCACGGACGGCAGATGGACAGCCTTCTAATCGACATCACCACCTTCGCCTCGCTGCCGTGGCAGGTGGTCGTCGGACGCCTTCTTGGCGCGGTCTTCCTCTGCGGCGTCATCGGGTTCGAGCGAGAGGCGCGCAACCGCCCGGCGGGTCTGCGCACCCACATGATGGTCGGCCTCGCCGCGGCACTCTACTGCCTGATCATGCTCGAGACGCTGGCGGATTCCGAGCTCTACACGGACCGCGTGGCGATGGACCCCTTGCGCCTGATCGAGGCGGTGACGGGTGGCGTGGCATTCCTTGCCGCGGGCATGATCGTCTTCTCCAAGGGCAAGGTGCACGGACTGACGACCGGCACGAGCCTCTGGCTGGCGGCGGGCGTGGGGCTTGGAATGGGCTTCGGCCTCTGGCTGATGACGTCCATCGCGACCGGGCTCGCGCTGATCATCATCCGCGGCGTGAAGATCGCCGAGGACCGGATGCCGGTGGGAGCAGACGACCCGGACCGGGCGGATCCGGAACAATGATCTGGTGTCACGCATGTTCCACCGGCCGGCCGCGAGACGGACGGTGACGCTGCTGCCGATCCATGTGTCTGCAGTGACGCTCCTGGCAGTCTTTGCTTG
>JALORM010000105.1 GCA_025458985.1 Paracoccaceae bacterium
CCGAGCGGCCAGAACCGCACGAGGCCCCGCCCCTCGGGCCGCGCCAGCACGAGGCCGATCCGCAGACCGGCCAGGCCCGCGGCGCCGGCAAGCAGGAAGCGCAAGACCGACTGCGGAACGGACAGCGAGGCGACGAGGTCGTCGCGGAACCCCAGCGTCAGCCACAGCCCGATTGCGCCTGCCGCAAGCGCAAGCGGCAGCCCGGCGGCCATCAGGCGCGCGGGCGGGCGGTGCACCCGCCCGTCCGCCGCAAGGGCGCGGATCAGGGCCTCGGTGTTCATTCGACATGCCTTTCCCGCAGGCGGGCGAGCTTCCTCAGCGCACGATGCAGCGCCACGCGGACGGCGCCGTCGGTCATGCCCAGCGCCTTCGCCGTCTCGGCCGAGCTGGCACCGTCCTTGCCGATCATCCGCACGATCTCGGCGGACCGCGGATCAAGCAGCGCGATCATCTTGTCCATGTCCGAAGTTTCGGTCGGGTCGGCGCCCGCCTCGGCCACCAGGTCGTCCAGGAAATCGTCGATCGGCAGGTCGACCCGGCGCCCGCGCGCGCGGAACGCGTCGGCGACCTTGTAGCGGGCGATGGCATAGAGCCACGGCCGCACGGGCGACCCCTGCTGCCAAGTGTGGCGCTTGAGGTGGATGGCAAGAAGGACCTCCTGAACCACGTCTTCGCATCCCGTTTCGCCCAGCCCCGTTCCCCGCCTCCGCACGATGCCGCGAAGCACCGGGGCGACAATCCGCAGGAACTGCTCGTAGGCGCGGGCGTCGCCGGAATTGGCTTTCTCGAGAAGCCTGCCCCAATCGTCGGTCACGCGTGCAATCCCTGTTGTCCTGTTCGCCCGGCGGCCGGGATTGTTACATAGCCGGGTTGCAGCCCGCCGGCGAGAGACCCCGTGCGTCCTGCAGCCAAGCCGGGCGGCGGATGCCGTAGGGCCCGCGCGAGGGTCACGCGGGGTGCGCTTCCGCCTGTGCCGAGGGCGGCTGAGATGCCGGTCCGCGCCCCGGCCGTGCGTCGCGGTCCGCCGGTTGCGCCCGGGCAGCGCCAGGCGCGCGACATCCCGGTCGTGCCCCCGGCCGTTGGACGAGGCCGTCCTGCGGGCCGCCTATGCCGCCGCACCCGACAGCAGCACCGCTTTCGGAAGGTCGCGCAGCCGCCGCCGACTTCGCGCGGCCTTGCCGCGGTCCCGCCCGATGTCCGGCAGTCGAGCCGGGGCGTCCGTACTCCATGGCCGGACCCGGCGGCATGCTCAGCCCAGGGCCCGGTGCATCGTGATCTCGCAGGCAGACTGCGACCCCGACGGCCTTTCGGCCATCTCGGCATAGCCGGCGCGGGCATAGGCGCCCCGGGCGGCGGCGTTCCTGGCGCTCACGTCCAGGCACAATTCGGTCACTCCCTGCCGCCGCGCCTCGGCCTCGATCGCCGCCAGCAGCGCATCCGCGACGCCGCGGCCGCGCGACAGGCGCGAAACGAAGACCGACTCGACCCAGGCCCGGCCGGGTGTGCCGTCGTCGTCCGGCGTCAGCTCGGCACATCCGACAGCGGCGCCGGCGAATTCGGCCAGGAACACGGCCGATCCGGTCAGCCGCGCGGCAAAATCGCTCAGCGGCCGGTCCGCCCAGTCGTCATGGCGTTCCGCAAAGGCCGCGGGCTCCGAGGCCAGCGCGTTCAGACGGATGGTGCGCCACAGATCGGCCTCGTAGGGCGCCAGCCGCCGCACTGCGGGCAGGTCCTTGCGCATCGTGTCGGCGCCCGTCGCGACCCACCCGCGTGCGGCGTAGAAGGTACGTGCCGTGCGTGTCGTCTCAAGCCGTGCCTCGGGCAGGCCAAGCGCGGCAAGTCCGGCCTCCACACGGCGCAGAAGCGCGGTGCTGATGCCGCGGAACCTGGCCTGCGGCGCGACGTAGAGAAGTTGCACCTTTCCCTCAGGCGCCGCGGCGGCCACACCCGCCAGTCCGGACCCGTCGTCGGCCACCCAGAACAGGTCAGGCGCGGCGGCGATCCAGGCGGCGACGTTGGCGGCGGTCTTGTTGGCACACCACCGGGCGATGGCGTCCGGGTCGCCGCCATGGTCCTCGGTGCAAAGCCCGGCAATCGAGGCGCGCAGAAGCGCGGCAGCGGCATCTGCGTCGGCGGGGCGCGCGCGGCGCAGCGAGACGCTCGTCATTCGGGGTGTACGGGGACCTTGCCCGACGGCGCGGCGTAGGGCCGCGTCACGTCGGTCAGCGTCAGGTCCAGGCATTCTGCCTCGACCGCCACCGCCCCGTCGCCGGCAAGTGTCAGGATAAGCCGCCCTGTGCCGTCCTCGCCTGCCTCCCAGCGCAGCGCCAGAAGCGACAGCACGAGTTCCTTGTCGCCGCAGTCGAAGCCCTGGCTGCCGACCTTGGCCACGTCCTGCACGACCAGAAGGCTGCGGACCCGTTCCGGCGCGCGCCGGCGCTGTGTGCCGTCCTCCCAGCGGAAACGGTTGAGCAGCACCGCAAAGCGGCGGCGCTTGCGTTCCCACCGCAGGTCGGCGGCGGTGAAGACGGCGTCCTGCACCAGGGCCGAGATCACCGGCAGGTCATCGGCCGCCTCGGCCCGCAGCCTCAGCGGCCCCTCGGCGCCGTCCTCGAACCGGGCGTCGGCGCTCATCCGCCGCGCACCCGCTCGATCAGCGCGCCCACCGCCGACAGCTTTTCCTCGATCCGCTCGTAGCCGCGGTCGAGGTGGTAGACCCGGCTGACCAGCGTCTCGCCCTCGGCGGCAAGGCCCGCCAGGATCAGCGAGACCGAGGCCCGCAGGTCGGTCGCCATCACCGGCGCGCCGCGCAGCTTCGGCACGCCCTTCACGGTGGCGACCCCGCCATGCACGTCGATGTCCGCACCCATGCGGATCAGCTCGGGCGCATGCATGAAGCGGTTCTCGAAGATCGTCTCTTCCAGCCGGCTCATCCCCTGGGCGGTGCACATCAGCGCCATGAACTGCGCCTGAAGGTCGGTGGCGAAGCCCGGGAAGGGCGCGGTCGTCACATCGACGGCGCGCACGCCGTTGCCGTTGCGGCGCACCTTCACGCCCCCGGGCGTCTCGCTCACCTCGACCCCGGCCTCCTCCATCTTCGCCGCCAGTGCCGAGACCATGTCGAGCCGCCCGCCCACCAGCTCGACCTCGCCGCCTGCGATGGCGGGTGCGATCATGAAGGTGCCCAGCTCGATGCGGTCGGGGATCACCCGGTGGGTGGCGCCGTGCAGGCGGTCGACGCCCTCGACGGTGATCTCGGAGGTCCCCGCCCCCTCGATCCGTGCGCCCATCGCCGAAAGGCACCGGGCAAGGTCGACGGTATCGGGCTCGCGCGCCGCGTTGCGGATGACGGTCGTGCCCCTGGCCAGCGTCGCGGCCGTCAGCGCGTTCTCGGTCGCGCCGACCGAGACGAAGGGAAACTCGATCACCGTGCCCCGCAGACCCTGCGGGGCGGTGGCGTGGACGTAGCCGTCGCGCAGCTCGATGGTGGCGCCCAGCTTCTCCATCGCCATCATGTGCAGGTCGACCTTCCGCGCCCCGATGGCGCAGCCGCCGGGCAGGGAAACGATGGCCTCGCCCTCGCGCGCCAGCAGCGGCCCCAGCACGTTGAACGAGGCGCGCAGCTTGCGCACGATCTCGTAGTCGGCGCGGCGGTCGGTGATCTGCCGCGCGCTGAGGATCATCACCCGTCCGTCCTGCAGCCGCGCGACCTCGGTCCCGAGCGACTGGAGCAGCGTCGCCAGCGTGTCGATGTCGGTCAGCCGCGGCACGTTGGTCAGCGTCAGCGGCTCGTCGGTCAGCAGCGCCGCGCCCATCAGCTTCAGGCAGGTGTTCTTCGCGCCCGAGATCGGGATGCGCCCGCTCAGCGCCCCGTTGCCCTTCACCAGAATGGAATCCATCAGTCCTGCCCCTTGTTTCCTGCCCCGTCCGGCTGGTGGCCGGTGGTGCGCCCCTGGGCCTGCGCCTTGCGCCGCGCGATGTTGGCCTTCAGCGCGTCCTTGATCCGCGCGGCCTTGGCCTGATCGCCCTTGGCGCCCTTGATTGCTTGGGGTTTGCGCTCCATCCGCGCTCTCTACCGCATGGCGGTTGGGCGGTCCAGATACCGCTTGCGCGGGGGGTGGATTGCCGCTAATCACCCCGCCGCAGGCTGCCGTAGCTCAGTGGTAGAGCACTCCCTTGGTAAGGGAGAGGTCGAGAGTTCAATCCTCTCCGGCAGCACCAGTTCCCCATTGCCCGTCCCGTCCGCGATGATTGTCGTTGCCACGGAAACGACTGTTTCCGTCAAAGTTTAGTCCAACTCGGCGATTAGCCTGCCCCCGACCACCAGACCGGGGACGGGGGAACACCATGACCATCGCGGCCGACCTGCCGATTGCCACGCCACTGCCGAGACCGGCGGGCGCGTCGGGGAACGCAGGTGCCAAGGCGATCGTCGGGCCGCGGCTCGACGTGCTGCTTCTGGGGGGCGCCTCTCTGATCCTCGTGCCCATCGCCATGATGCTGCCGGCGGCATCGCTTCCGGCGCTGGCCGCAACGATGATGATCCTCGCAGATTTCCTGAACCACCCGCACTTCGCGGCCTCCTACCAGATCTTCTACCGCAACTACCGGCAGAAGGCGTTCGGCACGACGCTCGACCGGACAATGCGGCTGCGCTACCTCTTCGCGGGCATCGGCGTTCCGGTCATCCTGATGTCGATCTTCGCCATGGCGTTCCTGACGGGAAATCCGGCCTGGCTGGGCTACACCGGCAACGCGATGGCGTTTCTCGTCGGCTGGCACTACACCAAGCAGGGCTACGGCATGCTGATGGTGGACTCGGTCTTCAAGCGCAAGTTCTTCAACGACGAGGAAAAGCGCGTCCTTCGCTACAATGCCATTCTCTGCTGGTTGGTCAGCTACCTGAGCCTCAACCTGTACGTCGCCGAGAACGAGATCTGGGGCATCAGCTACTATGCAATCACGCCCCCCACATGGCTGATGGCCTTCGTGGTGACCTGCGCGCTGGTCACGACGGCGAAGTCGATGCGAATCCTCGTTTCGCGGATGCGTGAAGACGGCAAGGGTCTGCCCGCGGCGGGAACGGTCGCCTATCTGGTGTCGCTCTACTTCTGGGCGGCGGGCTGGTTCAATCCGGCCGCGCTTCTCGTCATTCCCGCCTTCCATGCGCTGCAGTACATGGTGATCGTCTACCGGTTCGAGCACAACCGGGCCGAGATGGAGATGCACGACGACCCCGAGGCCTCCGCGCTGAGGCCGGTATGGCACCTCGTCACCTTCCTTGCCACTGCGGTGTTCCTCGGCGCGCTGGGCTTCTGGATGGTGCCCACGATCCTTCAAGGTGTCGTCGCCTACGATACGGTCACCTTCGGCCCGACCGCCTTCCTGTTCATATTCTGGATCTTCATCAACCTCCACCACTACTTCCTCGACAACGTCATGTGGCGTCGCGAGAACCCCGAGGCGGCCAAGTATCTCTTCGGGGCAAAGGGCTGAGGGATGTCCCTAGGGATCGGTGGCGGCTGCCTTGAGTGCCGCCACCGCGTCCTCGATCGTGTCGGCCACAAGGACCCGGGGCGCCGCGACGCCATGGGCGGCCAGCGCCGGGGCGACAGCGGGCGTGAGCCCGGTCAGCACCAGCCGTACCCCCTGGCGCTCGGCCTTGCGCGCCAGAAGCTCGATCGCCCGCGCGCCCGACGAGTCGATGAAGGGCACTGCCCCGAAATCCACCACGAAGGCCCGGTGACGGTCTGCAATGCGTTCAAGAACGCTGCCGACCGTGGCGGCCGAGGCGAAGAAGAAGGCGCCCTTCACGCGGTAGACGACCACGTCGGGGTCGGCCGCAAGCGCCAGGTCGCGGACCTCGTGGGCCGGTTCGACCGCAACCGCCTCGCTCATCCTCCGGATGAACAGAAGCGCGCCGAAAGCGACCCCGACCACGATCGCCTCGGTCAGATCGCGGAACACCGTCAGCAGGAACACGGCCGCGACCACCAGCGCATCGGCGCGCGAGGTCCGGATCAGCACCGCCATCGCCTCGCGCTCCAGCATGCCCCAGGCGACGACGGCCAGCACCCCGGCCAGCGCCGCCAGCGGCACGAAGGAGGCCAGCGGCGCCGCAACCAGCATCACGACCATGATGGTCAGCGCGTGGATCATGCCTGCGACGGGCGTCCGCGCGCCGGCCCGCACGTTCGTCGCGGTGCGGGCGATGGTCCCCGTCACCGGCATGGCGCCGAAGAGCCCCGCGGCGATGTTGGCCGCGCCCTGGCCCACCAGTTCGACGTTCGACCGGTGGCGTCGCCCGGTCATCCCGTCGGCGACCACCGCCGACAGGAGCGACTCGATGGCGCCGAGCAGGGTGAAGGACAGGGCGTAGGGCATCGCCGCAACCAGCGCCTCGACGCTCAGCTGCGGCAGGTGCACCGCAGGCAGCATGCGGGGCATCTCGCCGAACCGTGTGCCGATCGTCTCGACCGGCAGTCCGAAGGCTGCCACCGATACGGCAGCTCACCGTCTCCCGCGCCTGCCAGAGCGCGGCAAGCTTCGGGATGACCGCCGCGGGCTCTGGACCGGCCAGGGTCAGGCCCAGGAAGGGCGAGATCTGGCTTGCCAGGATGATCACCCCGATCCCGGCCGTGAAGCCGACCGTCACCGGATAGGGGACGTACTTGACATAGGTGCCAAGCTTGAGCGCGCCGACCAATGCCAGCAGCACCCCCGAGAT
>JALORM010000502.1 GCA_025458985.1 Paracoccaceae bacterium
CCGCGCCCGAACCGCAGACCCACCGCATGGTCCTCTTGCGCCATGCCGACGCCAACGTGATGGCGCAGATCCTGCCCGGCCTGTCCGCCGAGGAGGCCGCGCGGCTCTTCGGCCCGGCCAGGCTGATCGTCTTCGCCCCCGACCCCCGATGGGCGATCGACGGACAGACCGTCTCCTGGTCCCCCCGCCCCGAGGACGTCGCCGCCCCGCCCGGACCGCTCCGCCTGTCGGACGCCGCGCTGGACGTGATGGGGGAGCGGACGCTTAAGGCGTCGCGCGCGAAGATCGCGGGATACCTGTCGACCACGGCGCCGGAATACACCTCGTTGCTTGGCGAAGCGGACCTCCACGAACTGGTGCTGAGGTCCGAGCTCAGCGGCGACAGCATCGGATTGCGCAGCGAACATTCGCATGGCATTTGGGCATTCCTCGCGCTGATCACGGGCGGCGACACGCTCTCGAACCCGCATGTAGCGGCCCACTTCAGGTCCGATCCGCGGGACCCGGAGGTCGTTCTGGAAGAGCTCTATGGTCAGGTCCTGGACACCCTCGGCGATGCTTCGGAGGACCCGGCATGATCCTGCCTGTCATCGCCGGCGCCGTCGTGGGCGCCGCCTTGAGATTCGCCGTGCGCGCAGGCGTCCAGTACGCCGGACGGCAGCTGTCGCGCCGGGCTCTGCGTCGCTTGCTCGACCGCGCGAAGCAGTACGGCGACGATGTCCTTCAGCGCGAGATCAGCCGGCGGAAGGCATGTCGCACCTGCCGGCAGCTCGACGACCTTGCCGATCCCTGCCAGTTTCTGAGATCGGGGACCGGCACCGGGCCCTACAACGGCGGCAGCTACAACGGTACGCGCAGTCCGGGGATCGAGTCGCATCATGTTCCGGCCCAATCCGCCTATCCTCCAGGAAGCATGTCTCCCGGCGTCATGCCGGCGATCGCCATGGACCCGGCGGACCATCGCCAGACGGCGAGCTACGGGTCAGGCGCGGACGCTCGGGCCTACCAGACGCAGCAGCGCATGGCACTGCAGCGGGGCGGACTCGCGGCAGCCTTCGCAATGGACGTGGCCGACATCAAGCTCAGGTTCGGCGACAAGTACGATCAGGCGATCATGGAGGCGTCGGCCTACCTTGCCTGCATCAGCAAGTATCCCGATAAGTATCCGACCGGACAACGGCAGCGGAGAGGACGACGGCCATGACGTTGGAATTCCGTCCCTACGAGGCCTACGGGCCACTGGTGTTCGGGATGACATCCGCGGACGCACGGCGCCTGCTCGGCCCTCCGGAGCGGGAGCAGTCGCAATACGATCTGCTTGCTCCCTACAGCGACCCCTCAGGCGGCTCCGGACGATGACCTTCGCCGATTCCGCCACCAACAACCGGCGGCCAACGCTGATCTTTCTCGACGAGAAGCTCGCCGAGATCCATCTGGAGCAGAAGGACGACAGCCTCGTGGTCCGCGGGCTCGACCTCTGGCAGCGGGATCGCGTTGCGCTGGTCACGGGCCTTGCACGGGGCGAGGAGGTGATGCTCTTCAGCGGCCTCTTCAGCGGCATCTCGCCGGACCGGGGCTTCCACCTCATGCATGAGCCCTAGGGACGCGACTGCAGCAGCCCGTCAGATGCGGCGGATCAAACCGCTCGACGGGCCGGGAAATGCCGCCGCATCATTCGCCCAAAGTCCCTTTCCTGGCCCGAAAACGGCCTGACAATCGGTCGCCAAGTACCGCATTCACTGCGCCACGCCTCACCCATTCGTCCCGCTTCCCGCCGCGTGACGGCGCCGCACCGACGCGGGACGCCCCGGCAGGGACAGGCGCGTGTCGTTGCGGGCGCGCTCGGCGATCACCCTGCCCTTCGACACCACCGCCAGCCGGTCGGTCCTGAGCCGTACCGCCTCGACGGGGTCACCGGCATCCAGCACCACCAGCGAAGCCAAGCAGCCGGGCGCAAGACCGTAGCCTTCCAGCCCCATGATCCGGGCGTTGTCCTCGGTCACCATCCGGAAGCAGCGCGCCATTTCCTCGGGGTGGGTCATCTGCGCGACGTGCAGGCCCATGAAGGCCACGTCCAGCATGTCGGCGGTGCCGAGCGAGTACCAGGGGTCGAGCACGCAGTCCTGCCCCCAGCCCACCGTCACGCCTGCCGCCTGCAGCTCCTTCACCCGCGTCAGGCCGCGGCGCTTGGGATAGGTGTCGTGCCGGCCCTGCAGCGTGATGTTGATGAGCGGATTGGGGATCGCCGTCATGCCGCTTTCCGCGATCAGCGGGATCAGCTTCGAGACGTAGTAGTTGTCCATCGAATGCATCGAGGTCAGGTGGCTGCCGGCCGCCCGTCCGCCGAGGCCGTGCCGCGTCACCTCGCGCGCCATCGTCTCGACGTGGCGGCTCATCGGGTCGTCGGTCTCGTCGCAATGGACATCCCACATCAGCCCGCGGTCGGACGCGATGCGGGCGAGGTCGCGCAAGCTCTCCGCGCCTTCCTCCATCGTCCGCTCGAAATGCGGGATGCCGCCCACGACGTCGAGCCCCATGTCGAGCGCCCGGATCAGGTTCGCCCGGCCCTCCGGCGCCCGGTAGAGCCCGTCCTGGGGGAAGGCAACCAGTTGCAGGTCGATGTAGCCCGCCACCCGGCGCCGGACCTCCAGCATCGCCTCGGCCCCGCGCAGGTGGCCGGGCGTGGTGTCGACATGGCTGCGGATCGCCAGCAGCCCCATCGAGGCCGCCCAGTCGCAGTAGGTCACCGCGCGGCCCACCATCTCGTCCACCGTCGCGATCTCGCGCAGCTCGCCCCAGAGGCTGATGCCCTCCAGCAGCGTCCCCGAGGCGTTCACCCGCGGCAGGCCGTAGCTCAGCGTCGCGTCCATGTGGAAATGCGGGTCGACAAAGGGCGGCGCGACGAGGTCGCCCGCCGCGTCGATCACCCGCCCCGCCTCGGCCTCGAGCCGCGGTTCCACCGCCGCGATCCGCTCGCCCCGGATGCCGATGTCGGCCACCCGCCCGTCGGGCAGCGTGCCGCCGCGCACCAGAAGATCGAAGCTCATCTTTCCCCCCTGTTGTAGGGCACCCCACCGCCCCCATCGGCGTCTGCTGCAGCCGGATCTGCAGCGCGTCGAAGGCAGCGAACAGAAGCGCCCCCAGCACCGCTTTGCCCGGCCTCCAGGCCCCGAACACCACCAGCGCGATGCAGATCCAGCCGCGCCCGTTCACCATCTCGAAGAAGAAGGACGAGAACGCCGACAAGGTCAGGAACGCGCCGCCGACCGCCATCAGCCCCGATCCCACGATCACCGCGCCCATGCGCAGCGCGGTCACCGACAGACCCTGCGCCTCGACCGCCGCGGGGTTCTCGCCAGCTGCCCTGAGCGCGAGGCCCAGGGGCGTCCGGTAAAGCACCAGCGCCGCAAGCCCCGCCGCGGCGAAGGCCGCATAGGTGAGGGGCGTCTGGCTGAACAGCGCCGCGCCCACGACCGGCAGG
>JALORM010000106.1 GCA_025458985.1 Paracoccaceae bacterium
GTCGCGGTGTCGACCAGCGCGAGCTTGGCGTTGGTCTTGCCGATGTCGATCACCGCGACCCGGCTCATGGCATGTGAAAGACCGTCTTGAGCGGCGTGACGACCGGCGAATTGTCGGCATGCGTCTCCATGATGTCGGCCATGTGCGCCCACCAGCGTTGCATGACGGGGTGGCGGGGCAGATCGTCCATGCCGTGGTCGTCGGTCCGCCACAGCACCCCGAACAGCACGCCCGTCCCCTCGTCGAGGTGGATCGAATAGTCGCTGACGCCGGCCTCCCTCAGCAGCGCCGTCAGCTCGGGCCAGATCGCGTCGTGGCGCCGGCGGTATTCCTCGGCCGCGCCGGGGTTGAGGCGCATGGTGAAGGCGTGCTTCTCCATCACCGTCTCCACATCGCCCAGAGCCGCGGCAGCGCGATCACCGCGATCAGTAGGAGCCCCACGAAGATCGACATCACGATCCCCGGCACGTTCAGCAGGCCGAACCCGAAGGTGACAAGGCCCATCACGAAGGCCGCGATCACGACGCCGGGGATGGTGCCCGACCCGCCCAGGATGTTGACGCCGCCCAGCACGACCATGGTCACGACCTCAAGCTCCCACCCCGTCGCGATCGAGGGGCGCGTGGACCCGAGCCGCGAGGTGAGACACACGGCGGCAAGGCCCGACATCAGCCCGGTCAGCAGGAACAGCACGAACTTGACCCGCGCGACCCGGATCCCCGAGAACAGCGCGCCGGTGGGGTTGTTGCCGATGGCGTAGACCGCCCGGCCGAACGAGGTCTTGTGCAGGACCACGGCGTAGACGGCCGCCAGCACGGCGAAGAGCGCGAATTCGAAGCTGATGACCCACCAGACGTAGCCCTGCCCGAAATAGGCGAAGCCGGGCGGGTAGCCGGTATAGGCCTTGTCTCCCAGCACGATGAACGAGATGCCCCGGAACAGGCTCATCGTGCCGATGGTGACGACAATGGAGGGCAGCCCCAAGCCCGTCACCAGAAGCCCGTTGATCGCGCCGCAGAGAAGCCCGGTGCCCAGCCCGATCAGCACCAGCACCGGCACCCCCGCCCCCACCTGTGCCGCCGCGCCCATCGCGGTCGAGGCAAGCGCGATGATCGAGGCCACCGACAGGTCGATCTCGCCCGCGATGATCAGCATCGCCATGGCGAAGGCGATCATCGCCTTCTCGGTGAAGTTGAAGGTCGCGTCGCTGAGGTTCCAGGCGCTGAGGAAGTAGGGCGAGGCGAAGCTGTTGACGATGAAGACCGCGATCGCCACGGCCA
Source organism: Paracoccaceae bacterium (assembly GCA_025458985.1). Taxonomy (GTDB): domain Bacteria; phylum Pseudomonadota; class Alphaproteobacteria; order Rhodobacterales; family Rhodobacteraceae; genus JALORM01. Next base: position 1,281 of record JALORM010000106.1, read on the forward strand.
GCAGCAGCGACTCCCAGCTTTTCAGCGCCCGGGCGGCGGGGCTTTGCAGCCGGTCGGGAATGTGGCGGGTCGCGTCTGTCATGGGGCGGCCTCGGCGCGCCTGAGGATGATGCGCCCCTTCGCCCGGCGCGCCCGGGCGTTGAAGGCGACCGCGATCACGATGGCGCTGCCCGAGATCGCAAGCTGCCAGAAGGGCGAGATGCCGACGACCGGCAGGGCATTCTTGACGATGCCCAGAAACAGCGCACCCAGCACTGCGCCGAGGACCGTCCCCGCGCCCCCGGCGATCGAGATGCCGCCGATCACGCAAGCTGCGACGACCTCGAGCTCGAAGCCCCCGGCGATGTCGACATAGGCGATGGAATAGCGCGCGACCCAGAGGTAGCCCGTCAGGCCCGCAAGCGTCCCCGAGATCACGAAGGCCCAGAACTGTGTCCGCCCCACGTTCAGCCCGGCATAGACCGCCGCATGCGGGTTGCCGCCGACCGCATAGAAGGCCCGGCCCAGCGGCGCGCGCGCCACCACCAGCAGGAACAGCGCGGCCACCGCCAAGGCAATCCAGGCCAAGACCGGCAGCCCGAGGATCACGGTGCGGGGAAAGCCGGTGAAGGCGGGGCTCATCTGGTGGGCGTTGATCCAGGTGCCGTCCGAGATCACGAAGATGAGCCCCCGGAAGATCGTCATCGTGCCCAGCGTCACCACGATGGGCGGGATCGACAGCTTCCAGACCAGAAGGCCGTTGAGCGCGCCGAGGCAGGCGCCCATGGTCATCGCAAGGGCGAGGATCGCCGCAACCGGCAAGCCGGGCATCGCCACGTTCAGCATGGCGCAGACCATGCCGGTCAGCGCAAGGTTCGCCGCCACCGACAGGTCGATGCAGCGCGTCAGGATGACCAGCGCCTGCCCCACCGCGAGGATGATGAGCGGCGCGGTATCGTTCAGCACGCGCGCGAGGTTGCCGGGTGTAACGAAACTGGGAAAGCGGCTGGCGATCACCGCCAGAAGGGCCGCGATCACCGCGACCAGTAGCGCCTCGCGCGATTTCAGGACGCCGCTCATGTCGCAGCCCCCTGCGCGGCGCCAATTCCCGCGGCATGGCGCACCAGCGTCTCGGGCGTCAGGTCCGCGCCGCTAAGCTCGGCCGCGATCAGGCCCTCGCGCATCACGATCACACGGTCCGACATGCCCAGCACCTCGGGGATTTCCGAGCTTACCATGACCACCGCCAGCCCCTCTGCCGCCAGTTCCGCCATGAAGGCATGGACCGCGGCCTTCGATCCGATGTCGATGCCCTTGGTCGGCTCGTCCAGGATGATGACGCGCGGCTTGGTCGCCAGCCACTTGGCGATGACCACCTTCTGCTGGTTGCCGCCCGAGAGGTTGCCCACGTCCTGGTCGAGAGCGGCGGCCCTGAGGTCGAGCCGCCCGGCGTACTGGCGGGCAAGCGCGAATTCCCGGGCAAGCCGCAGGAAGCCGTTGCGCGACGTGCGCGACAGCGACGGCAGCGTCACGTTCTGGAAGATCGGCAGGCCCGCGACGGTTCCCTGCTTGCCCCGGTCCTCGGGCACGTAGACGATCCCGGCCGCAATGGCGTCGCCCGGCGCGCGGATCGTGACCGGACGGCCGTCGACCTCGACCGTACCCGAGGCGGGACGCGTGATCCCGAAGACAGCCTGCATGAGCTCGGACCGCCCTGCCCCGACGAGGCCGTAGAAGCCCAGGACCTCGCCCCGGCGCAGCGTGAAACCGATCCGGTCGAACTCGGTCGCGTGGCAGAAGTCGCGCACGCGCAGCACCTCGTCGCCGATCCGGTGGGCACGGGCAGGAAAGATCTGGTCGACAGACCGCCCGACCATCATCCGCACCAGGTCGTCCTCGCTGACCTCGGCGATCAGGCCCGATCCGACATGCTCGCCGTCGCGGAAGACGGTGTAGCGGTCGGCGATACGGAACACCTCGTCGAACTTGTGGCTGATGAAGAGGATCGCGCGCCCCTCGGCCTTCAGCCGCTCGACCAGGTCGTAGAGTTCTTCGATCTCGGTCTGGCTGAGGGCGGCGGTGGGCTCGTCCATGATGACGACGCGCGCATCGACCGACAGAGCGCGGGCGATGGCGACAAGGTGGCGCGACGCGATGCCGAGGTCCTTCAGCGGCATGCGCGGGTCGATCCGCGCACCGATCCGGGCGAGGATCGCCGCCGCCTCGCGGCGCATCGCGGGCCGGTCGATCAGGCCGAAGCGGCCGCGCGGAGCGTGGCCGAGGAAGATGTTCTCGGCCACCGACAGCTCGTCGAACAGCACCGTTTCCTGGTGGATCGCGGTAATCCCGGCTGCCGCCGCGTCGCGGGCGGCTGCGAAGCGGACCGGGCTGCCGGCAACCTCGATGCCCCCCGCATCCGGCCGGTAGATGCCGGTCAGGATCTTGACCACGGTGGACTTGCCGGCGCCGTTCTCGCCCACCAGCGCGGTCACCTGCCCCGCGAACAGCTCGAGCGAGACCCCCGACAGCGCCTTGACGCCCGGAAAGCTCTTGCTGACGCCGGCAAGGCGCAGGACCGGCGCGGTCGCCGGGCGCGGGGCCGCCGCCGCGTCGGCCGGGTGTGGCGCGGTCTGAAGCATCGGGGGTATCCGTCTGGCAAGGGACGGCCCGGCGCGTCGGCAGCGCCGGGCCGTCGGGCCTCAGAAGATCGACTTGAACTCGTCGATGTTCGAGGCGTCGTAGACGAAGGGATCGGCCATCGCGCCCTCGGAATTGTCGTCAAGCGTCAGCGTGCCCATCCGGCCCATCGGGATCGTCGCCCCCGGTCCTGCCTCGGCCGCCCCGGTCGCCAGCTGGTAGGACAGCATGGCCGCCGAGTAGCCCAGGTCGATCGGGTTCCAGATCGCGAAGGACTTCGACGCGCCCGACTCGATCGCGCCCGCCATCTCGGAGGGCAGGCCGAGGCCGGTCACGTTCACCTGGCCGACCTTGCCGGCATCCTCGACCGCGCGCGCGGCCGCGACGATGCCGACGGAGGTCGGCGCGATGATCGCGTCGAGGTCGGGATAGGTCTGCATCAGACCCTGGGCCTCGCGGTAGGACTTGTCGGCGAGGTCGTCGCCGTAGACGGTGCCGACCACCTCGATGCCGGGATAGTTCGGCAGAACCTTGTTCATCTCCTCGATCCAGGTGTTCTGGTTCGTCGCCGTGGCCGAGGCCGACAGCACCGCGACCTGCCCGCCCTCGGGCAGATTGTCGGCCGCCATCTTGATGATCATGTTGCCGATCAGCGCATTCGACGACGGGTTGAGGTGCAGCTGCCGGCCCTCGGGCGCGACGCCCGAATCCCAGCTGATGACGGTGATCCCGCGGTCCATCGCCCGCTTCAGTGCCGGCACCAGCGCGTCGCGGTCGTTGGCCGAGACGGCGATGGCGTCGACCTCCTGCGCGATCAGTGCGTTGATCACCTCGATCTGGCCCTCGGCGGTGGTGTCGGTCGGGCCGGTATAGATGATCTCGACATTGCCGAGCTCGGCCGCGGCCTCCTCGGCGCCCTTCGCGGCCGCCTCGAAGAATCCGATGCCAAGCGCCTTGACGACCAGCGCGATGCGCACGGTCTCCTGCGCCTGGGCTGCGCCGCCCGCCAGCGCCAACGCCGCGATGGCGGTGCCTGCGAACAGTCTTCTGGTGATGCTCATGCCTTCGTCCTCCCTGACTGAGCGTTCGTATCCTGCGCTTACCCCGAACGGGTCTCGGCCCGCCCCACGGGGGCGACGATGACCCGCACCTCGGCTGCCTCGAGCATGGCGGCCGCGCGGTCGGGGATGCCGTCGTCGGTGATTACCGTGTCGATCCGGTCGAGCGGGCACAGCACCAGGCTCGACCGGGTACCGAACTTACTGCTGTCGACCAACACCACCAGCTCGTCGGCCCGGCCCATCAGCTTTTCCTCGGCCTGGATCAGCAGCGGGTCGGCCTCCATCAGGCCGAGCGGCCCGAGGCCCTGCGCCCCCATGAACATCCGCCGCGCATAGAAATTCCGCGTCACGTCGTTCTCGAAGGGCGACAGGATGATGTTCTGTTCCCGGTAGATCGCGCCCCCCGGCAACATCACGGTGTTCTTGGAATGCTTGAGCAGATGCTCGGCGATGGGGAACGAGTTGGTGAAGACCTGAAGGCGCCGGGTCGCCAGCGGATGGACCATCTGGAACGTCGTCGTGCCGCCGTTGACGATGATCGACTCGCCGTCCTCGCACAGGTCCACTGCCGCCCGGGCGATGGCCTGTTTCTCGTGGATGCGGATCGTCTCGTTCACCGCGAAGGTCCGGCCCGCGAGGCCCACGAACTGCGGCGGCGCGATCGCCTCGGCGCCGCCCCGGACCCGGCGCAGCTTCTTCTGGACATGCAGCGTGGCGATGTCGCGGCGGATCGTTGCTTCCGACACGCCGGTCAGCCCGCAGAGGTCGGGCACCGTCACCACCGGCCGGTCCTGGACCGCCGACAGGATGACGCGATGGCGCTCGGACTCGTGCATTTCGACCCTCCCTCCGCCGGACGGTGGGTGGATTCGCCACACCTGTCAATCAGAATTTGTCACGATCAATCATGCTGCAGCGCAGAATGCGCGGGAATGATCGTTTCTGATTGACAAGACCCCGCCCCGCCCCGCAGCCTGCGCCTGCCATCGAAGGGACGGCGCCGCGCGCCGAAGGGAGGATGTGATGCTGGAAACCGTTGCCCACCAGCGGCTTGCGAACGGCTGGGACGACAGTCTGGCGGCCGGGATGAGCGAATCCGAAAGGCTCCTCTACCGCTCGAACCTCCTTGGCGCCGACAAGCGGATCACCAACTACGGCGGCGGCAACACCTCGGCCAAGGTGATCGAGACCGACCCGCTGACCGGCCAGCCGGTCGAGGTGCTCTGGGTCAAGGGCTCGGGCGGCGACATCGGCTCGATGAAGCGCGACGGCTTCGCGACGCTCTACATGGACCGGCTGCGCGCGCTGAAGGGCGTCTACCGCGGGCCCGAGCATGAGGACGAGATGGTGGGCTACCTGCCCCACTGCACCTTCAACCTCAACCCGCGTGCCGCCTCGATCGACACGCCGCTGCATGCGTATGTCCCGAAGCGTCACGTCGACCACGTCCACCCCGACGCGATCATCGCCATCGCGGCCTCGGCTCAGTCGCGGGCGCTGACGGCCGAGATCTTCGGCGGCGACATCGGCTGGCTCGAATCGCACGGTCTCTTCACCTGGGCCGACGATGCGAAGGCGTGCTACGAGCTGACGCTCGCCACGATCCAGCGGGCGACCGACTGGCTGGCCGCGCGCACCGCGGACGTGCCGGCCTTCGGCGGCCCGCGGCACCAGAGCCTTGCGCCGGACGACCGCCGGGCGGTCGCGGCCCGGCTGATGCCCGTGCTGCGCGGCCTCGTCTCGGGCTCGCGCCACAAGGTCGGGCACTTCGACGACAGCGACGCGGTCCTGGAGTTCGTGAATGCCGAGGGGATGGAGGCGCTGGCGGCGCAGGGCACCTCCTGCCCCGACCATTTCCTGCGCACCAAGATCCGCCCCCTCGTCCTGCCGTTCGATCCCGCGCGCGGCAACCTCGACGAGGTGCTGGCCGGTCTGCCCGACCGCGTCGCCGCCTACCGCGCCGACTATGCGGCCTACTACGACCGCTGCCGCCGCCCGGACAGCCCCGCCATGCGCGACCCCAACGCGGTCGTCTACCTGGTACCGGGCGTCGGCATGATCACCTTCGCCGCCGACAAGGCGACGGCGCGCGTCTCGGCCGAGTTCTACCTGAACGCAATCAACGTGATGCGCGGCGCCGCGGCGGTCAGTTGCCTGCGCCGAAGGCGCTGGCGGGCCGCGTCGCGCTGGTCACCGGCGGGGCGGGCGGCATCGGCTCGGCCATCGCCGCGCGCTACCTGGCCGAGGGCGCCTGCGTGGTGCTGGCCGACATCGACGAGGCCGCCGCACGAGCGACCGAGGCTGCGCTGGCCGCCCGCCACGGCGCCGATGCGGTCCGCAGCCGTGGCGTCGACGTGACGGACGAGGCCGCCGTCGCCCGCGCCTTCGCCGCTGCGGCGGTAGAGTATGGCGGCATCGACATCCTGGTGTCGAACGCCGGCATCGCCTCGTCGGCCCCGGTCGAGGACACCACGCTGGACCTCTGGAACCGCAACGTCTCGATCCTCGCCACCGGCTACTTCCTCGTCAGCCGCGAGGGCTTCCGGCTGCTCAGGGCCCAAGGGATCGGCGGGTCGGTCGTGTTCATCGGGTCGAAGAACGCGCTGGCCGCCAGCCCCAACGCCTCGGCCTACTGCACCGCCAAGGCGGCCGAACTGCACCTGGCGCGCTGCCTCGCGCTGGAAGGCGCCGAGGCGGGCATCCGGGTCAACGTGGTCAACCCCGACGCGGTGCTGCGCGGCTCGCGCATCTGGCAGGGCGAATGGCTCGACCAGCGCGCGGCGACCTACGGCACCGACAAGGCAGGGCTGGAAGAGATGTACCGCCAGCGCTCGCTCCTCAAGCGGTCGGTCCTGCCCGAGGACATCGCCGAAGCCGCCTATTTCTTCGCCGCCGACCTTTCGGCAAAGTCGACCGGCAACATCCTGAACGTCGATGCCGGCAACGTGCAGGCGTTCACGCGCTGAGGGGGAACCATGGGCAACTACGACAGCGCGAAGGCCGCCTTCGCCGACTGGCAGGTCGACACCGAAGCCGCGCTGGCGCGGCTTGCCGCGACGCCGATCTCGGTCCATTGCTGGCAGGGCGACGACGTCGGCGGGTTCGAACGCCGGGGCGGTGCCTCGGGCGGCGGCATCCAGGCGACCGGCAACCATCCCGGCCGCGC
>JALORM010000107.1 GCA_025458985.1 Paracoccaceae bacterium
GCCGCGGTCTCGGCCGCGATCTCGACCGCGCGGTCGTAGTAGGACCGTTCCACCAGCATCCGCGTCGGCGCGTTGCAGCTTTGGCCCGAGTTGTTGAAGCAGTGCCGCGCGCCGCGCACGACGGCCTTCTCGTCGGCATCGGCGAAGATCAGGTTGGCGCCCTTGCCGCCGAGTTCCAGATGCACGCGCTTCAGCGTGGCGGCGGCCTTCTTCTGGATCGCGACGCCCGCGCGGGTCGAGCCGGTGAAGCTGATCATGTCGACGTCCGGATGGCCCGACAGATGCGTGCCCACCCCAGGCCCGTCGCCGTTCACCAGGTTGAACACGCCCTTCGGGAAGCCCGCCTCGTCCACGAATTCAGCAAACAGCAGCGACGACAGTGGCGCCACCTCGGAGGGCTTCAGCACCATCGTGCATCCCGTCAGCATCGCCGGCACCGCCTTCAGCGTGACCTGGTTCATCGGCCAGTTCCAGGGCGTGATCATGCCGACGACGCCCACGGGTTCATAAAGGATGCGGTCGTTGGGCGCGTGCGGGCCGAGGGGGCGTTCGAACGCGAAGCCGTCGAAGGCCTTGAGGAAGTTCGCGGCGTGCCAGTCGAAGCAGGGCGCCTGCTGGTCGCGCGCCATGTCGATGGGCGCCCCCATCTCGAGGCTGATCGCCTGCGCCATCTCTTCGGACCGTCGCTGGTAGATCGAGAAGAGCTTCTCGACCAGCGCGCGCCGCTCGGCGGGCGCGGTGTCGAAGGCCCAGGCATCGAAGGCCCGGCGGGCGGCGGCGACGGCCGCGTCGGTGTCGGCCTGCCCGCCGAGCGAGATGACCGCGCAGGGTTCCTCGGTCGAGGGGTCGATCACCTCGATGTCCGCCCCTGCCAGCGGGGCAACCCAGGCCCCGTCGATGTAGAATTCGCGCTTCTCGATCATCGCCCGTTTCTCCTCCGGTCTGCCCGCGGCACCCTGTCATTCGGCCTTGCGCTGCGCAAGGCAGGGCAGGAACCCCGTTCCGGGGCGGTCACGTTGCGGCGAACGTCGGTCGCGCCGGGCGGGGTTCCGGCACGAGGTTCGACTTTTCTTGCCGGACCCCGTGCATTCCGGCGTGCCTCGGCATACTTCTGCCCTGAAGCAACCTGGAAGGAGGCCGCCATGGGCCTGCGCATCAACGATATCGCCCCCGACTTCACCGCCGACTCGACCGAAGGCCGGATCGAGTTCCACAAGTGGATCGGCGACGGCTACGCGATCCTCTTCAGCCACCCGCGCGACTTCACGCCGGTCTGCACGACCGAGTTCGGTGCGGTCGCCCAGCTGGCGGAGGAGTTCGAGAAGCGGAACACCAAGGTGATCGGCGTCTCGGTCGATTCGGTCGAGGACCACCTGAAGTGGAAGCGCGACATCGAGGCCTTCGCCGGCGCCCCGGCCAACTTCCCGATCATCGACGACACCTCGCTGTCGGTGTCGAAGGCCTACGACATGCTGCCCGCCGACTTCTACCTGCCGACCGAGGGGCGCACGCCCGCCAACTCGGCCACGGTGCGGTCGGTGTTCATCATCGGGCCGGACAAGAAGGTGCGGCTGACGATGACCTACCCGATGTCGATCGGCCGCAACTTCGCCGAGATCCTGCGCGCGCTCGACGCGGTGCGCGCGACCGACGGGGTACCCTTCGCCACGCCGGCGAACTGGGTGCCCGGGCAGGACGTGATCGTCGCGCTGAGCGTGCCGACCGACGAGGCGAAGGCGAAGTACGGCGACCTCGACATCCGGCTGCCCTACCTGCGCTACGCCAGGCATCCGGGCTGAGACCTTCGAGACACAGGCCCCGGCGGCGGCGCCGGCGGGGCTCTCAGGGGACTTGCGCGCTGGCCGATCCCGTTGCCTAATCCTGGTCCGGTGGGGGCGATGTGAAGCGGGAGCTGGCTCGATGCCCGTCGTCATTGCCATACTCGGTGCCCTCGGCATCGCCTATTTCTGGTACATGCGCGCGAAGAACGCCCGCGAGGCGGCCGAAACGCTGGCCGATGCGGCCAACGACGTGCGCCTTGCTGCCCGGCGCTTCGGGTTCCGCCGCAAGGCCAACCTGCACCCGGCCGACGCGGTCGACGACCCGCGGCTTGCCGCCATGGGCGTCGTCGCGGCGGTGGCGCAGATGGACCGGGCCTGGGAGCGTGAGATCGCCGACAGGATGACGGTCCAGGCGCAGTCGGTCTTCGGCGTCGATCTGGCGGAGGCCGAGGAAATGACGGTCTTCGGCCGCTGGCTGTCGGACCAGAGCGGTACGCCGGACGAGCTGGTTCGGCGGCTGGCCAGACGGATCGCCGCGCTCTCGGGCCCGGAAGCCCTGCCGGATCTGGAACGCATGATCGCCGCCGTGACCGGCTCGGGCCGGGCGCCGTCCGAACGCGTGCAGGACGCGCTCGACACGCTGCACCGGGTGATCCGGTAGGCCGGACGCGGAGCGACGCGTCCCGCCCTGCGGGTCACGTCGCCCCGGCGCGGAAGCGGGCGCCTGTCAGGCGCGGGCGAGGCACGCGGCGCATGCGGCCGTGCAAGGGCTGATGCCGGGCATGGCCGCACGGTCCCGCACCGGGCACGCCGGCAGACCGTCGGTCCGTCAGACAGGGTCCTTCGGATAGAGGAAGATCGGCGCCCCGATCGTGACGCGGGCGTACAGATCCTCGACGTGCTGGTTGACCAGACGCACGCAGCCGTTCGAGACGGCGGTGCCGATGGTCCAGGGGTCGGTCGTGCCGTGAATGCGCAGGAACGTATCCCCGCGGCGCGGCGTGAAGAGGTAAAGCGCGCGCGAGCCCAGAGGATTCGTCGGGCCGCCGGGCATCCCGTCCGCCCATTGTGCATAGGCCGAGGGGTTGCGGGCGATCATCTCGTCGGTGGGCCGCCAGGTCGGCCATTCCTTCTTGGCGCCCAGGAAGAACCGCCCCGGCTCGTAGAGGTCTCCGCGACCGATCCCCACGCGGTAGCGGATCGCGCGGCGCCGCTCGGGCAGCGTCAGATAGAGGCTCGTCGTCTGCGGTACGACATGGATCTCGCCCGCGGCGTGATCCGAACCGATCCGGACCACGACGGGCGTCCATTCCTCGGGCATGGTCCAGCTGGCCGGTGCCTGGGCGCCGGCAGGAAGCGCAAGCGCCCCTGCGGCGGCCGCGGCGGTCACCTTGATGAAATCTCGTCTTCCAAACACGTCCGTTTCCCCTGATGCGTCGGCTCTTCGCTCCGGCCGAATCGCCTGGCTGTCAGATTATTGCGCGGAATCTCGCCGATCTCGCGTCCGGAGCTCAAGAACCTGCCGCCGCGTTGCCTGCCCGCATCATCGGACCGGATGCCGGGTGGTTCGGGCCCCGGGCTCCTGCCCGTGGCAGACATGCGGCCGCGCCGCGCCGCTGACGGCCGGCCGCGGGTTGCACCGGGACGAGGGCTGCCGACCGGGGGAGCCACCGGCAGAGGCATTGGGCCTTGCCGCCGGTCTGCACGGGGCACAGGGCCGTCAGGCTGCCCTTCGCCGCTGCTGCCCGCGCCCCCGGCCGGCGATCAGGATCGCCGCCGTCCGCCCGATCAGCCACAGGTCGAAGGCCGGCGACGCGCGCCGGAGGTAGATCCGGTCGAGGCGCGCCTTCGCGGGGACGCATCGGCGCGAATAGACGGCGTCGGTCTCTTCCGCGCTGGTGCAGGCGGCCAGCAGTGCCTCTTCGCGCCGGTGGTAGAGGCAGGTGGCAAGGCCGGTGATGCCCGGCCGGGCGCGCAGCACGTCGGCATAGACGTGCGGGAAGCGTTCGACATAGCGCGGCAGCGGCGGGCGGGGGCCGACGAAGCTCATCTCGCCCTTCAGGATGTTCCACAGCTGCGGCAGCTCGTCGAGGCGCCAGCGCCTCAGGTGCCGCCCGAGCGGGGTGATCCGACCGGCCTTCGCCCCGCCGGACACACCGCCGTCGGCATCGCTGCCGGGCGCCATGGTCCGCAGTTTCCACAAGGTGAAGGGTCGCCCGTCCTGACCGACGCGGACCGAGCCGTAGAAGACCCCCCCGCCTCCGGCGATGCGCAGGGCCAGGATGCAGCCGGCAAGGACCGGAAGGCCCGGCAGGCAGATCAGGGCGACAAGGGCAAGGTCGAGCACCCGTTTCGCTGGGGTCATGCGGCCACCTCTGTCGCAAGGGCGCGCCATGCGGCGACAAGGGCCGCGGCGTCTGCGGCCGGCGGATGTGCCCCGAGGAAGGTCCAGAGCCGTGCGGGGTCGATCTCGACCCGTTCGGGCGCATCCGCCGGACCGTCACGCCAGATGACGGTGCGCCCGGCCGCCCGCGCAAGATCGCCCATGGCGACGCTGCCCGGAGCGGACAAGTTCAGGACAGCCGGCGGCCTGGGTCCGGCCGCGAGTGCGGTGATGGCCCGGGCCAGCGCGTCCGGCCCGATGTAGCTCCGCCGCGGGCCGCGTCCGCCGGCGCAACGGTGGAGCGCGACCGGACCTGCCCCGCTGCCGAGAAGCCAGTCGGCCCCCGCGACGTTGCCGATCCGCAGGATCGCCACCTCGGGCGCACCGGCCCCACGCCGGGCGACCCAGTCGCGTACCGCGTCCTCCATCGCCGCCTTGGCCGCGCCATAGGCCCCCGTCGGTGCCGCCGGAGCCTCTTCGGCGAAGGGTCCGCCGCCGCCATAGACCGCGGCGGTCGAGGCGATGAGCACCCGCTGCGCCCCACCCCGTGCGGCGGCCTCCAGCGCGGCCACCGCCAGCGTCGTGTTCAGCGCCAGCACCTCGGGCGGGCCGCCGGTCACCCCCGACAGCACGACCACCGCCCGCGCGCCGCTGACCACGCGCGCCAGCCCGCCCGGGTCCGCAAGCGGGTCGAGGCAGCCGCCGGGGCTCGCCCGGCGCGCCTCGCGCGACTGGAAGGTCGCCCCCGCCCAGAACGGCCGCAACAGCCGCCCGAGCCTGCCGCCCGCACCGAGAACGACCATCCCCTCAGCCATTGACGATGTCCCGGTGGTAGCGGCCGAGGAACAGCAGCCCCGCCGCCAGCGCAAGGGCCGCCAGCCCGAGCACGTAGCCGGGCGAGACATAGGCGCCGTCGTAGGTGGCAAAGAGCCCGATGCGCACCTGTCCGACGACATGGACGAGCGGGTTCCACCAGAGCCAGCCGCGCCAGGGCTCGGGCACCGTCTCGAACTGGAAGACGATGGTCGACAGCAGGAACAGCGGCCGCGTCAGGATCGCCCAGAGACGTTCCCACGAGGGAAAGACCTCTCCCAGAAGGCAGTTGAGTGCGCCGACCCCGAACCCCAGCGCCGCCGCCATGGCAAGGCCGAGGCCAAGGGCCTCCCATCGCAGGATCACATCCACCGAAAACAGCCCCACGATAAGTGACAGCACGACCGCGAAGACCACCAGCTGCGTCGTTGCCGCCAGCAGGAACCGCGCCGCCAGCGCGTCGAGGAAGGTGACCCCGGGATAGAACAGCAGAGGCCGCGAGAAGCGGATGGCCTGCGAAACCCGCTGCGAGATCTCGAGGTAGGCCACGAAGGGCAGGAACCCTGACGCGTAGAAGAAGGCGAAGCTCGATCCCACGGGGGGCGCCGTAAACGCAATCGAAAAGATCAGCGTGAGAAGAAGGATCCCGGCGACAGGCTCGCCGACCGCCCAGAGGTAGCCGAAGCGCGCGCGTCCATGGGTGGTCTCCATCTCGCGGAGGAGGAGGGCCAGGATGGTCCGGGAAGTGCGGAAGCGGCGATTCGGGCGGGCCATGGTCTCGTCTCCCTCTTGGCCCGGGCAGATTGGCCCGAAACCGGTTAACGAAGCGCGCAGCCGCGTCCGGACCCGACCCGGTGCCGGGGGGCGGGCATGACCGCCGCGCCGGCCCGCCCGGTGCCGCCGCGACCCGACCTGGCCGGACCGTCTGCCGGGCCGGAGGTGCCGAAGTCCGCGTCCCCGCCAGCCGCGTGCTCGGTGGCCGAGCGGCTGTCCAGCCTCGCCGCGCGCGCGCCTGCTGCGCCTGTCGGCACTGCGGCGCAGGCCGCATCGGCCGCATGGCCGCCTCCCTTCGCCGGCGCCTCGGCCCGCCCGGACCAGCGCGTAGCCCCTTCGGACGGCGGGGAAGCCGGCGCCGGTTCCGGGCATGCCACCGGTGCCACCGGGGGGGGCGCGGGCCTGGGCGCCGCGGGGCCCCTCCCGATGGCCGACGGCCCGATCCCGACTGGGCAGGGGGTCGCCCACGTCCCGGGACCCGCCTCGGGCACGGCGACGGCCGAAGGCAAGGGACCAGGCAAGGCCAAGGCGCAGGACAATGGCAAGGCCTCCGGTCCGGGCAACGGGGCTGCCGCGCGCCACGGAACGGGCGGCAAGCCGGGTCCTGGGGCCAAGGCCGGGGGCGCGTCGGGAAGCCCGGATGGCGGTCGGGGCACGCAGCCCGGCAAGGCTTCCGGGCCGCGCTCCGATACGGCCCCGGTCCCGCCGCCCGCCCGGGCAGCCCGGCCGCGCCTG
>JALORM010000108.1 GCA_025458985.1 Paracoccaceae bacterium
GGTCGTCTCGATCCTCTACGTGATCCGGCGCGAGCGCGCGGTGGGCATTGCCTGACGGGCTTTGCAAAGGCTAGTTTGCAGCCGCAAAGCGCGGAGGCGGCAATGGCCACACAGAAGCTCTATGCGGGGGTCAAGCTGCGCGAGACGCGTGGGCGGCTGGGCCTGACGCAGAAGGCGTTCGCCGAGAAGCTGGGCGTGTCGCTGCCCTACCTCAACCAGATGGAGAACAACCACCGGCCCGTCTCGGCTGGGGTGGTCCTGTCGCTGGCGCAGGAGTTCGGCTTCGACGTGACCGAACTGAAGGCGGGCGATGCGGAACGCCTGGTCCACGACCTGCGCGAGGCGCTGTCGGACCCCGCCCTGCCTGCGCCGCCGCCGCTGGCGGACCTGCGGCTGGCGGCGTCGAACGCGCCCGCGCTGGCGCGCGCGGTGATCGACCTGCACCGCGCCTACCGCCGGACGCACGAGCGGCTGGCCTCGCTGGACGAGGCGCTGGGGCGTGAAGATGCGACATTGCAGCCTTCGCCCTGGGAGGAAGTGCGCGATTTCTTTCACTATTGCGACAATTCGGTCGACCGCGCGGCCGAACGCTTCGCCTGCCCGGATGGCGCCCGCGCGGATCCTGTTCCCCTGGCCGTCGCCGCGCTGGAACGCGCGGGGCTTTCGGTCGAGCTGGCCGACATGCCCGACCTGCGCGCGGTCGAGGGCGGGCGCGTGGTCCTGTCGGCCCGGGCGGCGGCGCCGACGCGGGTCTTCCAGCTGCTGCACCAGGTCGCGCTGGTCGCCCAGGACGACCTTCTGGAGGCGACGCTGGACCTGGCGCGGTTCCAGACCGACACCGCGCGGGGCATCGCCAAGACCGGGCTTGCCAACTACTTCGCGGGCGCAGCACTCCTGCCCTACCGCGCCTTCCTCGACGCCGCGCGGGCCGAGCGGCACGATCTGGAACGGCTCGCCGACCTCTTCGGCGCCTCGATCGAGCAGGTGGCCCACCGGCTTTCGACGCTGCAGCGCCCGGGCGCGAAGGGGGTGCCGTTCTTCTTCGTCCGGGTCGACCAGGCCGGCACGATCACCAAGCGCCATTCCGCGACACGGCTGCAGTTCGCGCGCTTCGGGGGCGCCTGCCCTTTGTGGAACGTGCACCGCGCCTTCGAGACGCCGGGCCGCTTCCTGCGGCAGCTGGCCGAGACGCCCGACGGCGTGCGGTATCTGTGCCTGGCGCGCGAGGTCTCGAAACCCGCGGGCGCCTGGGGCGCGCCGGTCCGGCGCTTTGCCATCGGGCTTGGCTGCGAGGTGAAGCACGCGCCCGAGCTGGTCTATGCCGACGACCTCGACCTGACCAAGGGCTTCGAGCCGATCGGCATCTCGTGCCGCATCTGCGAGCGGCCCGATTGCCACCAGCGGTCTGTCCCGCCGCTGGAACGGCGGCTGAGGATCGACCCCGACCACCGGGGCCTGCTGCCCTACCGGATCGAGGGATAGCGCCTCAGCCGATCCCCGGGCGCATCCGGATCAGCGTGGGCACCGGCGCCGAGAACGCGGCACGCGTGGCTGAACAGAGTTCGTCGAGCGAGCCGGGTTCTGCCGCATCCGCCCCGTAGGCCCGCGCCAGCGCGAGGAAGTCCGGATTGCGGAGCGTGACGGCATTGGGGGCGATCTGGGCGCGGATCATGCTGGCCTCGATCTCGCCCAGGCCGTCGTTGTCCCACAGCAGGATCGGCAGCGGCAGCCCAAGCTCGACGGCGGTCGCAAGCTCCTGCACGGTATACTGGAAGCCGTAGTCGCCGGCGATGGCGACGACGGGCGCCTCGGGGCGGCCGACCTTGCCTCCGATGGCGGCGGGCAGCGCGTAGCCGAGCGTGCCGAAGCCGAAAGGGTGGTGCCAGAGACCGGGCGCGGGCATGTCCCAGACTTCCTTCGCGGCGTAGGCGAACTGGGTCATGTCGGAGAAGACCATCGTCTCGGCCGGCAGCGCCGCCCGCAGCGCATCGCAGACCGGCACGATCCCGGGGCGTTCGGCATCGACCTCGGCGCGCCAGCGGGCGCGGGCGGCGGCGCATTCGGCTGCGGTCCAGCCCTGGTCGGCGCGGCCCGCGCCCAGCGCCAGTTCCAGCGCCTCGCAGAAGGCGGCGGCATCGGCACGGATCGTGTAGGACGACCGCGCCCGGTCGACCGGGGCGCTGGCGTCGATGTCGACGCGGATCATCCGGCCGGAATGGCCCAGCTCGTCGCGCCAGATGTCCACCTCGGACAGGCGCGAGCCGAGGACCAGCACGACATCGGCCGAGGCGATCACCGCCTGGCTGCCCGCGCGCGCCAGCATGCTGCCGAGCCAGAGCGGGTAGTCGGGACCGACGATGCCGCGGCCGGCATAGGTGGTGAAGGCCGCCGCCCCGAGGCGCGGCAGCAGCCGGCGCACTGCCTCGGCCGCGGGCGCCGCGCCGCCGCCGAGGATGACGAGCGGCCGCTTCGCCCGGCGCAGCATCTCGGCCGCGGCCATGACGTTGCGGGGGTCGGGCAGGAAGCGGCTGTCTAGGTCGGGCTCGTCCGACCAGCCGGGCGCGGGCGCGGCCAGAAGGCCGAGCGGCACCTGCACGTGCTTGGGTGCGCGGCGCCCTGCGCGGAACTCGCGGAACGCCTGGGAGATCAGGCGATAGGCGCCGCCCGCGTCGGCGGCGGTGCGTGACCAGTCCGAGACGGTGGCGGCCGCGCCCTCCTGGTCGGGCATCTCGTGCAGCTTGCCCTTGCCGGTGCCCCAGTCGGCCGGATCGAGGCAGGACGAGACGACCAGCATCGGCACCGCGTCGGTCAGCGCCTGGCCCATCGGCGTCAGCACGTTGGTCAGTCCCGGCCCGGTGATGACGTAGACGACGCCGGGCCTGCCTGTGGCCCGGGCATAGCCGTCGGCCATGAAGCCCGCGCCCTGTTCGTGCCGCGGCAGGACGTGGGCCAGCCCCGCCTCCTCGATCCCGCGGTAGAGTTCCTGGTTGTGGACGCCCGGGATGCCGAAGATCACCTCGACGCCCTGGGCCTTCAGCATGTGGGAGATCTGGGCGCCGAGCGGGCGTTGCCCCGGTGAAGCTGCGTCCATCACACCCTCCAGAACCGTCTCGTGAAGATGGCGAAGACAACCAGAAGCTCCAGCCGCCCGATCAGCATCCCGAAGGTCAGAAGCCATTTGGCCGCGTCGTTCAGGGTCGAGAAGTTGCCCGCCGGGCCGATGATGTCGCCCAAGCCCGGGCCGATGTTCGCGATGGCCGTCGCCGCACCGGAGAGCGAGGTGACGAAGTCGAGCCCCGTCATCCCCAGCGCCACAGACATGACCCCGATGGACACGACGAAGATCACGAAGAAGGACACGACCGAGGTGATCACCTCCTGCGGCACAGGCCGCCCCTCGAACCGCGGACCGAAGACGCCCGACGGCGAGTGGATGCGGCGGATCTGCACGCCGATGGCCGAGAACAGGATCTGGTACCGGAAGATCTTGATCGAGCAGGACGTCGATCCGGCGCAGCCGCCGACAAGGCCGAGGAAGAAGAAGATGACGACCGGAAAGGCGCCCCAGAGCTGATAGTCGACCGAGGCGTAGCCGGTGCCGGTGATGATCGAGGTGACGTTGAAGATGCCCTCGCGGAAGGCATGTTCGGGGTGGTCATCGTTCACGATCATGCGGAAGGCGGTCATTGCGAGCGTGACGGCAAGGATGACCCCCAGAAAGGCATGGATCTGGCTGTCGACGAGGATCGGCCGCGCGGTACCCGCGACCAGCTGGACGAACCGCACGAAGGGCAGCGCCCCGAGGACCATGAAGGCCGCCGCCACGTATTCGGGCGCGCCCTGGAAGGCGCCGAAGGACGCATCGCGGGTCGAGAAACCCCCCGTCGATACGGTGGTCAGCGCGTGGTTGACGGCATCGAAGGCGCCCATGCCCACCATCGCGTAGGCGAAGGCGCAGGAGAGCGTGAGCGCAAGATAGATGGCCGAGATGCGCGAGGCGATCTGGGCCGCGCGGGGCAGGATCTTGCCCATCGTCTCGAACGCCTCGGACCGGAAGATCTGCATGCCGCCGATCCGGAGCTCGGGCAGGAACACCATCGCCACCACGATGATCCCGACGCCGCCGAACCACTGCAGCATCGAGCGCCAGAGCAGCAGGCCCGGCGGCAGGCCGTCGAGCCCGACAAACACGGTCGAGCCGGTGGTGGTCAGCCCCGACATCGCCTCGAACACCGCATCGACGGGCCGCGCTTCGGTCGCGCCGAGCATGAAGGGGATCGCGCCGAAGAGCGGGAGCGCAACCCAGACCCCGGTGGTCAGGAGGAAGATCTGCTGGAGCGTGAGCCGCGCCCGCACCGCGTTGGCCGAAGCAAGGGCGATGAGCCCGCCGCCGAGCGCGGTGACCACCGCCGCCTCGAGAAACACCCTCCAGTGGCCGTTGCCCGAAGCCGCGTCGAGCGCCATCGGCACCAGCATCGAGACGCCCAGCGCCGCGACGAGAAGGCCGATCACATATCCGACGGGGCGCAGGTCCGGCATCGGCCGAGGCTTGGCCGCCCCCCGTGCGGGTGTCAAGCAATGTCGTGGGCGCGCAAGCGACGGGGGCTGCGGCTGCCGTCGCGGCCAGCCCGGACCGGCCATGCGAGGACTGGCCGGGCCGGCCTGTCGGGGGTGCGGTCGGGTCGAGTTTGCCCTTGTCGGCCGGCGTGCTATGGTTTCTGTCTGCCGGAAGAGACCTTTCGGCATGGATCCCAAAGGCGAAGGGTGGTGGGCCTCGATGCTGCTGGAGATTTCGCTGTTCCTGCTGGTCGTGGCCATCGTGCTGCGGCTGCTGCGCAAGCAGATCCTGGCCTTCAAGGCGCAGCGCGAGGAGCGCGCACGCCGCGCGCTTGCGCAGCGGATCGACTGGCGCCGCCCTGCGCAGCGGCCCCAGAAGCGCCGCGCGGGCTGGCAGTTCTGGCGGTGATCCCGGCGGCCCGCCGACGGCCGGGTGCCGGGCCAGGGTTCGGCCGCGACCAATTTGGACCACAGGTTAAGCGCAGGTTAATCGCGGGTTAATCCTGTGCAAGGCAAGATGCGTGCCTTGGACGGAATCGGCCTGGTGTCCCGGCGGGGGGAAACATGCTTCTGGAATATGCCTTCATCGCGCTCTGCGTGGCCCAGATCCTCCATTTCTCGCGCATCCTGCTCAGGATGTCGCAAGCCGAGGGTGCCGTGCGGGATGCACAGGCGCTGGTCCAGCATCTCGACTGGACGCAACCCACCAACCGCAGGCGCAAGCCGAAGAAGCCCGGCTTCTGGCGCTGACAGGGCGGCGACGGGCCGCCGCCCCGGCGGCCGGACGACAGGATCGCCTGTGGTTGCGGGGCGGGCCTGCCGCCCCGGGGCGCGCCCCCTAACCGACGTGGAACAGGGTCGCGAACAGCCGCGGGTCCAGGCTTTGCGCCGCGAAGGTCTCGCCCTCGGTCAGGACGCTGACGGCATCGTGGCTGTGCAGCGATTCCTGATGGCTGGCCACCACGCGGAAGTCCCCGACGCGGGCATCGGCCATCAGCCGCCCGGCAAAGAGCCGCGCGGCATCCTCGACGAAGATCGGGTTCGCCGCGTTGAGTTCGGCAAAGGCCTGTTCGTCCTCGCGCTTGACCATCACCTGCGTTTCGGTCGGCACGGCCGAACGGCAGAGGTCGATCACGTCCTCGAACCACAGGCAGGCGCCGGGCAGAACCTCAACGGACAGCCGCGCGACCGACCGCTGCGAATGCGGCGTGGCGAGCTGGCCGCGGGTCTGCCGGGCGTGCTCGGACAGCTCCAGCGAGCAGGGGCAGGTCGAGGAATAGACGTAGTCGAGGTGCAGGATGCGCTTGCGGACGCCCGCTGTCTCGACCAGCTCCAGCGCAATGTCGTAGTACTGCCACCCTTCCAGCCCCGAGCGCAGCGCGCGCACCTTCATCGGGAACGAGAAGCGCATCTGGATGCGCGCGTCGAAGGCGCCGAGGTCGGCCTTGTAGTCATCAAGCGCCGCCTCGATCACGCCGAACGAAAAGGTGCGTCCGGCATGGCCGTAGAAGCTGCGCATGATCCGCGACATGTTGATGCCCTTCTTCTCGGCATCGAGGCTGACCGTGCCGGTGACCGAGGTCTCGAGCGTCAGGTCGCCGTTGTCGCGGGTCTGGAAGCGGATCGGCAGGCGGAAGTTCGAGATGCCGACGTGCTGGATCGAGCGACGCGCGCCCTTGATCAGGCTTTCGGGGCCGTTCTGCAGGTCGGGAAGCGTGGCCTTGTAGGCCTCGGTCACCTCGAAGTGCCCAGGGTAGGCTCGGGCCAGCGCGGGATAGTCGGCGACCTCGCGCCCGGGGATCAGCTGGCCGATGGCGGGGTCGAGCGTGGTCAGCTCGGCCTCGGTCGCGGCGCGCGCCCAGGTGCGCAGCAGCGCCAGCGCGCGGGCAGCCTCGTCGCGCGTGGGTTCGCGCTCGAAATCCGAGGAATGAACGTTCATGGATGACCCCCGTATCGGCCCAGGCTCTGCTTGTTTGCGCGGGAGCCGGCCTCTGTCGCATGTGTGACGGTTACGCGTGGCCGGCACTTCCGGATCACTCCTGACAGCCCCGGATTGACGGACGACGCAGATCCGGCAACGATGTGTTCACTTTGTGTTCCATCCGCTGCGACCACGCGTCGCGGCCCCGCCAAGGACAGCCATGACCGCCTCGCCGCACGACTTCGACTTCCTGCAAGGCACCTGGGCCGTTGCCAACCGGCGCCTGAAGGCGCGGCTTGCCGGGGCCGACGAGTGGGAGGAGTTCCCCGCCCGGCAGGTATTCTGGAAGCTGCTGGGCGGGGTCGCGAACGTCGACGAGTTCGACTGCCCGGCGCTGGGGTTCAAGGGGATGAGCGTTCGGACGCTGGACCTGGCGCAGGGGCGCTGGTCGATCTACTGGGTCGG
>JALORM010000109.1 GCA_025458985.1 Paracoccaceae bacterium
GTGCAGCCCACTTCCTCGTCGTAGCTGAGCGCGATCTGCAGCGGGCGCTTCAGCTCGCGCCCTGCCGCCTGCCCCATCGCCCAGAGCGCGAGCGCGTCGAAGCCCTTCATGTCGGCCGTGCCGCGGCCGTAGAGGCGCCCGTCGCGCTCGGTCAGGGTCCAGGGGTCGGTGGTCCAGTCCTGGCCGTCGACCGGGACCACGTCGGTATGACCCGACAGGATTACACCGCCCTCGACCGCGGGGCCGACATGGGCGAAGAGCCCGGCCTTGGTGCGGTCCTCGTTCCACACCCGGTGCGCGGCGATCCCGCGGGCGGCGAGCCAGGCCTCGACCCAGTCGATCAGGGGCAGGTTGCTGTCGCGGCTGACGGTCGGAAAGGCGACGAGGCGGGCCAGCACATCGCGCGGCGTCGTGGCGGCGGCGTCCATCCGGTTTCCCCTCCTGCTGCCGCCTGACGGTTGGCCACCGTCCCGGCTGCCGTCAAGCGCGTTCGCGACACCCTGCCGGGCGGGTCCGCCGAAACCGCAGGCAATTGGCTGACCGAACGGCAATCTGCCGGAATCCGGCTTGCGGGAGGGGCGTTTCGTGCTAACAATTTTCGGACCAACAGCCGTCCTTCGGGGACGGAAGCAAAAAAACGACAAAAGATCATACGCTTGGGGAGCGCCCGGATGCCCGATGGGGCAACGTCCGTCCTTGATGTCAGGGACCTGAAGACCGTTTTCAGGACCAGGTCCGGCGAGGTCCACGCCGTCAACTCGGTCAGCTTCCACCTCCGCCCGGGAGAGCTTCTGGGCGTGGTGGGAGAGTCGGGCTCGGGCAAGTCGGTCACGATGATGTCGCTTCTGGGCCTCTTGCCCTCGCCGCCGGCCGAGGTGCGCGAGGGCCAGGTGATGTTCGAGGGCAAGAACCTTCTGAGGTGCACCGAAGATCACTTGCGGTCGGTCCGGGGCGCGCGCATCGGCTTCGTGTTCCAGGACCCGATGACGTCGCTCAACCCCGTCTTCACCGTGGGCTTCCAGCTGCGCGAGCCCCTGATGAAGCACATGGGCCTGTCGAAGTCGGCGGCGCAGAAGCGGGCGGCCGAGCTTCTGGACCTTGTCGGCATCCCCGATGCGCGCCGGCGGCTGGGCGACTTCCCGCACCAGTTCTCGGGGGGCATGCGCCAGCGGGTGATGATCGCCATCGCGCTGGCCTGCGACCCCAAGGTTCTGATCGCGGACGAGCCGACGACCGCGCTCGACGTGACGATCCAGGCGCAGATCCTGGAGCTTGTGCGCGACCTGCGCCAGAAGCTCGGCATGGCGATCGTGTGGATCACCCACGACCTGGGCGTGATCGCCGGGATCGCCGACCGGGTGATGGTGATGTACGGCGGCCAGGTGGCCGAACAGGCGCCGGTGAAGGACCTCTTCGCCAACCCCCAGCACCCCTATACCCGCGCGCTTCTGCGGACGATCCCGCATGTGACGGGCGCCCGCGCCGAAAAGCTGAACGTGATCGAGGGCCAGCCGCCGATCCTCTACCGCCACCCCGAGGCCTGCCCCTTCGCCGCCCGCTGCCCGCAGGCCTTCGACCGGTGCCTGCGGCAGAACCCGCCCCGGATCCCGGTCGCCGCGGCGGGGCACGACGTCGCCTGTTTCTGGGATTTCGCGACCGGGGCGCCGCGCGATGTCTGACGGCGGCCTCCCGACAGGCGGGCCGTCCGCCCGGAAGCTGGTCGAGGTCCGCAACCTCAAGATGCACTTTCCGATCTATGCGGGTCTGTTCCGGACCCGGGTGGGCGAGGTGAAGGCCGTCGACGGCGTCAGCTTCGACATCTACGAGGGCGAGACGCTGGGCCTTGTGGGCGAGTCGGGCTGCGGCAAGTCGACCTGCGGGCGCGCGGTGCTGCGCCTCTACGAGCCGACCTCGGGCTCGATCCGGATCGATGGGCGCGAGATTGCGACGGCGGGCTTCGAGACGCTGCGCAAGATGCGCCCGACGATGCAGATGGTGTTCCAGGACCCGCAGGCCTCGCTCAACCCCCGCATGACGGTGGCCGCGATCATCGGCGAGCCGCTCGACGAACACACGTCGCTGTCGAAGGCGGAAAAGCTTGCCCGCATCTACGAGCTGATGGACGCCGTCGGCCTGAACCGCAACTTCGCCAACCGCTATCCGCATGCCTTCTCGGGCGGCCAGCGCCAGCGGATCGGCATCGCCCGCGCGCTGGCGCTGAACCCCAGGTTCATCGTCTGCGACGAGCCCATTGCGGCGCTCGACGTGTCGATCCAGGCGCAGGTGGTGAACCTGCTGGAGGAACTGCAGGAGAAGCTGGGGCTGACCTACCTCTTCATCAGCCACGACCTGAGCATGGTGCGCCACATCGCCGACCGGGTGGCGGTGATGTACCTCGGCAAGATCGTCGAGCTCGCGCCGCGCGACGCGCTCTACGCGCGGCCGCTGCATCCCTATACGCAGGCGCTTCTGTCGGCGGTGCCCGAGCCAGACCCCAACATCGAGGAACGCCGGCGGCGGATCATCCTGAGGGGCGACGTGCCCTCGCCCGCCAATCCGCCGAAAGGCTGCAACTTCTGCACCCGGTGCCCCAAGGTGATGCCCGTCTGCCGCGACGTGGAACCCGCCTTCGCCGAGGTCGAGCCCGGCCGGTTCACGGCCTGCCACCTCTACGACGCCACGATCATGAAGACCGCCGGAGAAACGGCGGCCCCCGAGGCCCAGAGCACATCCGACAAAGTCCAACAAGGAGCTTGAGATGAAACTGAGAACCGCCCTGATGGGGGCCTGCGCCAGCGCCGCGATGGCTCTGCCCGCGCTGGCCGAGCGCGGCGCCGACGGCCATGTGAACATCATCTACTGGCAGGCGCCCTCGATCCTGAACCCCTACCTGTCGTCGGGCACCAAGGATGTGGAATCCTCGTCGATGATCCTCGAGGGCCTGGCCGGGTTCAACGAGAAGGGCGAGGTCATCCCGCGCCTGGTCGACGAGGTGCCCACGGTCGAGAACGGCGGCGTGTCTGCCGACCTCACCACGATCACCTGGGTCCTGTCCGAGGGGCTGCTGTGGTCTGACGGCACGCCCGTCACCTCGGCCGATGCGGTCTTCACCTACGAATACTGCACCCACCCCGAGGGCGGCTGCGCCCAGGCGGCGCGCTATGACGGCATCGCCTCGGTCGAGGCGGTCGACGACCGCACGATCAAGATCACCTTCGATGCACCCAAGCCCAACCCCTACCAGGCCTTCGTCGGCGGCACCTCGCCGCTGCTGCAGAAGGCGCAGTTCGAGAACTGCCTCGGCGCCGCTGCCCCGCAGTGTACCGAGGCCAACTTCGGCCCGATCGGCACCGGCCCGTTCCGGGTGACCGAGTTCCGCCCCAATGACGTGATCCAGATGGAGGCGAACCCGAACTACCGCGATCCGGCGAAGCCCGCCTTCGCGACGGTCACCTTCAAGGGCGGCGGCGACGCCGCGGCGGCGGGCCGCGCGGTTCTGGAAACCGGCGAGTTCGACTATGCCTGGAACCTCCAGCTTGCGCCGGACGTGATCGCCGGCATGCTCGCCGCCGGCAAGGGCCAGACCGTGATCGGCTTCGGCACGCTGGTCGAGCGGATCGAGATGAACATGACCGATCCCTCGCCGAACCTGCCCGAGGGCGAGCGGTCGACCACTGCCCATCCGCATCCATTCCTCAGCGACATCCGGGTGCGCCAGGCGCTGTCGATGGCGATCGACCGCGCACTTCTGGTCGAGATCGGCTACGGCCAGGCCGGGCGGCCGACCTGCAACCTGGTGCCTGCGCCCGAGATGTTCGCCTCTGACAACACCGGCTGCCTCACCCAGGACCTCGAGGGCGCCAAGGCGCTGCTGGAGGAAGCGGGCTGGACCGTGGGCGGCGACGGCATCCGCACCAAGGACGGGATGCGGCTGTCGATCCTCTACCAGACCTCGACCAACGCCGTCCGTCAGGACTTCCAGGCGCTGATCAAGCAGTGGTGGAACGAGATCGGTGTCGAGGTCGAGCTGAAGAACATCGACGCCTCGGTGTTCTTCGGCGGCGACCCCGGCTCGCCCGACACGTTCCAGAAGTTCTACGCCGACGTCGAGATGTACGCCAACAACTTCGACGGCACCGACCCCGAGCCCTATCTGGCGCAGTACACCTGCGACAAGACCCCGGGCCCGACGAACGGCTGGCAGGGCGAGAACATCAACCGCTTCTGCGACCCGGCCTATGACGAACTGATCAAGGAACTGGGCCAGACCGGCGTGATGGAAGAGCGCGCGGCGCTTGCCAAGCGGCTGAACGACATGCTCACCAAGGACAGCTTCGTCGTCGTGCCGCTGGTCGACCGGGGCCGCATCTCGGCGCATTCCAACTCGCTCGGCGGCGTGGTGCTCAACACCTGGGACACCGAGCTGTGGAACGTGGCCGACTGGTACCGGGTCAAGTGATCCGGACCTGACCGCACAGGCGCCCCGGTTTCGGCCGGGGCGCCGCACCGTCCTGCCCTTCCCCGACAGATCTTCCCGACTGCTGACCCGAGGCGCCGGCATGCTGACCTTCACCCTCAGACGGCTTCTGACGGCGATCCCGACGCTTCTGGTCATCAGTTTCGTGATCTTCGGCCTGTTGGAGCTTGCCCCCGGCGACCCGCTGGCCGACCAGCCGCTGACCGTGCCGCCCGAGGTGCGCGAGAAGATGCGCGTCGCGCTCGGCCTCGATCAGCCGTTCTACATCCGCTACGTGCTGTGGCTGAAGCAGTTCTTCTGGATCGAGCCGCTCTACACCATCGACTCGCTGTTCGGGACAAGCTTTGCCGAGGGCGAGCAGCGGATCGTGAGCTGGCAGTTCCGCGCACCGGTCTTCGACGTGATCTGGCAGCGCCTGCCGCAGACGATGTGGGTCGTGGGCATGGCCTATCTGGTCGGCGTGCTGATCGCGCTGCCCATCGGCATCGTGTCGGCCTACCGGCAGTATTCCTGGTTCGACCAGGTCGGCACCTTCGTGTCGATGATCGGCTTTTCGGTCCCGACCTTCTTCACCGGCGTCCTGATGATCGTGATCTTCGCGGTCAACCTCGGCTGGTTCCCCTCGATCTACGACACGACGCTGCGCGTCACCGACTGGGAAAGCTTCAAGCGCCAGGTCGCGCAGATGGTGATGCCTGTGGCTGTACTGGCCTTGTTCAACGCCAGCCAGATCAGCCGATTCATGCGGGCCTCGATGCTGGACAACCTCAACCAGGACTACGTGCGCACCGCCCGCGCCAAGGGCATGACCGAACCGGTCGTCGTGCTGACCCATGTGCTCAGGAACTCGATGATCCCGGTCGTGACGGTGATCGCGCTGGGCGTGCCCACCATCTTCGGCGGCGCGATCATCACCGAGCAGGTGTTCAAGGTGAACGGCCTCGGCCAGCTTCTGATCACCGCGATCTACGCCAACGACCTGCCGATGGTGCAGACGCTGACCTTCATCTTCGCGGTGCTGATCGTGCTGTTCAACCTGATTGCCGACATCCTCTACGGCCTTCTCGACCCGAGGATCCGCTATGACTGACGCCCCCGCCGCCAAGCCCTTCTCGGTCGAGCAGGCGCTGAAGCCGCCCCGCAACCAGTGGTGGGACGTCTGGGACCAGTTCAAGACCCACAAGGGGGCGCTTGCCGGTCTGGTGATCTTCACCACCATCGTCCTTGCCACGATGCTCGGGCCGCTGATCTGGACGGTCGATCCGACCTACATCGACATCCGCGCGCGCAACCAGGGCATGAGCCTTGCCCATCCCTTCGGCGCCGACCAGCTCGGCCGCGACATGCTGGCCCGGATGATGGCGGGAGGGCGCGTGTCCATCGCGGTCGGGCTGACGGCGATGCTGCTCAGCCTGGTCCTGGGCACGCTGATCGGCGTGCTCGCGGGCTACTTCCGGCGGCTCGACGGGCTTCTGATGCGGCTCACCGACCTGTTCCTCGCGCTGCCGCTCCTGCCGCTTCTCCTCGTCATGGTGATGTTCTTCCGCGAGCCCCTCAGCCGCCTCTACGGCCCCGAGACGGGCATCTTCATCCTGATCGTCTTTGCCATCGGCGTGACGTCGTGGATGCAGACCGCCCGGATCGTGCGCGGCGAGGTGCTGGCGCTCAAGGAACGCGAGTTCGTTCTGGCCGCCCGCTCGATCGGCACCCCGCCGCGGCGGATGATCCTGCGCCACATCCTACCCAACGTGATGAGCCCGATCATGGTCTCGGCCACGCTCGGCATCGCCAACGCGATCATCACCGAATCGGCGCTGTCGTTCCTCGGCCTCGGCTTCCCGCCCGACTTCCCGACCTGGGGGCGTCTGCTGTTCGACGCCATCGACTACATCCGCGACTATCCCAGCCGCGTGATCTGGCCGGGCGTGGCGATCAGCCTCGTCGTGCTCAGCGTCAACTACATCGGCGACGGCCTGCGCGA
>JALORM010000110.1 GCA_025458985.1 Paracoccaceae bacterium
CTGTCAGCAGCCGCTGCCGCAGCAGCCGGGTGTTCGATCGCGGGCTGTCCTCGGGCACCCAGCGCTCGTCGCTGAGAAACACCGCGATCCGCGGCCAGTCCAGATCCACCCCCGACAGCACGTCGAAGATGGGCCCGGGCGTGGTGCCCCCCGGCACGCAGAACGACGCCGTCTCGTGCGTCAGCAGCACCGACTTCAGCTCGCTCGCCAGCGTGTCGGCCAGGTCCATCATCATCAGTTCCCTGTCGGGATACTCGACGAATCTCATTCCCGGATCTCCCGCCAGCGGCGCGCATCGCGGTGCATCAGGATCTGCGCCTCCTCGGGGCCGGTGGTCCCGGCATCATAGGGGCACGGGCGGTCGCCCCGCTCCTCCCATCCGCGGATCACCGGATCGGCCCAGGCCCAGGCCGCCTCGACCTCGTCGCCGCGCATGAACAGCGTCTGGTTGCCGCGGATGACGTCCATGATCAGCCTCTCGTAGGCATCGGGAATGTCCGCGCCGTTCTCGCCCAGGGCCTCGGCGAACGACATGTCGAGAGGCACCTCCACCAGACGCATGCCCCCCGGCCCCGGTTCCTTGATGGTGACGCGCAGCGTCATCCCCTCGTTCGGCTGGAGCTTGATCGCCAGCACGTTGCCACGGCGGTTCTCCTGCGGGCCGAAGATCGAATGCGGCGGGTCCTTGAACACGACCGCGATCTCGGAGGCGCGCGCCTTCAGCTTCTTGCCGGTCCGCAGGTAGAACGGCGTGCCCTTCCAGCGCCAGTTCGACACATGCAGCCTCAGCGCGATGAAGCTTTCGGTCAGGCTGGCGGGGTTCTCGGCATCCTCGCGGTAGCCCGGGTCCTTGCCTCTCGCCTGGTACTGGCCGCGCACGATCTCGTCCGGCAGAACCGGGTCGAGCGCCCGGATCACCTTCAGCTTCTCGTCGCGCACCGCGTCGGGGTCGAAATGCGCGGGCGGCTCCATCGCGATCAGGCACAGAAGCTGCATCAGGTGGTTCTGCACCATGTCGCGCATCGCGCCCGACTTGTCGTAGTAGGCGCCGCGTCCGCCCACCCCCACCGTCTCGGCGACCGTGATCTGGATGTGGTCGACGTACTGGGCATTCCAGAGCGGCTCGAACAGCATGTTGCCGAAGCGCACCGCCATCAGGTTCTGGACCGTCTCCTTGCCCAGGTAGTGGTCGATCCGGTAGATCTGCCCCTCGTGGAAATGCTCGGCCAGCGTAGCGTTGAGCGCCTTGGCACTGGCCAGATCGTGGCCGAAGGGCTTCTCGACGACGATCCGGCAGGTCTCGCAGGCGATGCCGCGGTTGTGCAGCCGTTCCGCAAGCGGGCCGAACAGTGCGGGCGCGACCGAGAAGTAGAAGGCCTGCACCACATCCCTGCGCGTTGCCTGCTTCAGCCGGTCCCAGCCGTCCTCGCCGGTCGCGTCGATCGCCACGTAGGACAGCCGCTTCAGGAAGGCCTCGATCGCCTTCTTGTCCTGCCGGGCCTTCGACACGAACTCGCCGATCGCCTCGCGGATCATCGCGCGGTACTCGGCATCGCTCATCTCGGACCGTGCGGCAGCGATGACGCGGGCGTCTTCGGGCATCTGGCCGGCCAGGAATCGGCGGTACAGCCCCGGCAGGATCTTGCGCCGCGCCAGGTCACCGGTGCCGCCGAAGATCACGAGGTCGAAGGGATCGACCGGAATGACACGAGAGACCATCGGGGCTTTCCTCTGCCGCGCGCGCCCTGCGTTAGCGCTAACGCCGCCGCTTTAGCCGAAGTCGCCCCGGCAGTCTAGCATCGGGGCGCAGGGCGGCAAGCGGGCTAGGCCATCGCGCAGAGAAGCTCGAACAGGATCGAGGCGCCAAGCCAGGCCGTCGTGCCGGCCGGATCGAACGGGGGCGAGACCTCGACAAGGTCGGCGCCCGCGATCCTGACCCCGGCAAGGCCCCGCACCACCTCCAGCGCCTGGAACGAGGTCGGCCCGCCCACTTCGGGGGTGCCGGTGCCGGGCGCGAATGCGGGGTCGACGAAGTCGATGTCGTAGCTCACGTAGGTCTCGCCCGAGCCGGCGATGGCACGCGCCTCGGCCATCACGTCGGCGATGCCCCGGTCGAACAGCTCCTCGATGCGCACGATGCGGATGCCATGGGCACGCGCGAAGTCGAGGTCGGCATTGTCGTAGGCGGTGCCGCGGATGCCGATCTGGATCATCCGCGCAGGGTCCAGAAGCCCCTCCTCCACCGCCACGCGGAACGGGTTGCCATGGGTCAGCGTCGTCCCGCCCCAGTAGGCGGGAAAGAGGTCGGTATGGCTGTCGAAGTGGATGAGGCCCAGCGGCGACCCCTTCGCGATCCCGCGCAGCACCGGCAGGGTGCAGAGGTGGTCCCCGCCCACGGCCAGCGGCCGGACGCCGCGCGCCTTCAGGCCCGCGAAGTACCGACATCGCCCAGGTCGGCAATGCGCCGGGCCTCGAAGGGGCGCAGGCCCGTCACCGGATGCTGCGCCCGGATCATGGTCGAGGCGTCACGCAGCGCCCGCGGCGCATGCCGTGCTCCGGGCCGGTTCGAGGTACCGCCGTCCCAGGGCAGCCCGACCAGACCGATCTCGACCTCGCCCGCCCGCGGGTGCCCCTCGGGCACATGGGGAAGGCGCATGAAGGTCGGGATGTCGCTCATGGCTGCTCCTCGGCGCGCCCCGGCACCCTAGAAGGCCGCGACGCGAATGTCACCGCTCAGGCCTCGTCCAGCACCTGCCATTGCACGCGCGCCAGGCCGGGCTCTGCCGCAAGCCGGGCGACGGCCTGCTCGACCACCCCGTCCAGAAGGCCCTCGCCCGACACCGTCGCCGTCAGCTCGACCCCCTCGCGACCCTCGGTCCGCCCGATCTCGGACAGATGCATCCCGCCCAGGCTCAGCGTGCGCAGCATGAGCGCCCGGGCCTCCGCCTCGCCTCCGGAGGCGCAGACCACCATGACGCGATACTGGCGCGGAACCGGAAGGCCCGCCTTCGTCGTCGCCTTCAGAAACTTCACCAGTGGCCTGAGCCCGAGGTTGATGAACACCACGAACCCCGTCAGCAGTGCCGCCAGGGGCAGCGCACCGCCCCCGGCCATCATGCCCACCGCTGCCGAGCACCAGAGCGTCGCCGCGGTATTGAGCCCGTGCACATTGAATCCGTCGCGGAAGATGATGCCCGCGCCGAGGAACCCGATGCCCGACACGATCTGCGCGGCCACCCGCGTCGGGCTTACCTCGTCGGGATAGAGGGTCGAGAAGAGAACGAAGGCCGCCGCCCCCAGGGCGACCAGGGCATTGGTCCTGAGTCCGGCCATCCGCTGCCTGACCTGCCGCTCCGATCCGATGAGCGCGCCGCAGAGCACGGCCGTCCCCAGGTTGACGGCCGCAGTCTCGAGACCGACCGGCATCGGCGCCTCCCGGATGCGGAGCCTTCAGGCCTCCAGTTCCGCATCCCAGTACAGGAAATCCACCCAGCTGTCGTGCAGGTGGTTGGGCGGAAAACGCCGCCCGACATTGCGCAGTTCCTCGGGAGAAGGCTGACGCGGGGACCGGCGCAGCGACAGCCCCGAGGCGCGCAGGCTCTTCGAGCCCTTCCTGAGGTTGCACGAGGCGCAGGCCGCGACGACATTCTCCCAACTCGTGATCCCGCCGCGGGCGCGGGGCACCACATGATCGAAGGTCAGGTCGCCCTTCGCGCCGCAGTACTGGCAGCAGAACTCGTCGCGCAGGAACAGGTTGAACCGGGTGAAGGCAACGCGCTTCTGCGGCTTCACGTATTCCTTCAGCACCACGACCGACGGGATGCGGATCGTCGTGGTGGGGCTCCGCACGACCTGGTCGTACTCGGCGATGATCGTGACCCGGTCGAGGAAGGCGGCCTTCACCGCCTCCTGCCAGGGCCAGATCGAAAGCGGGTAGTAGCTCAGCGGGCGGTAGTCGGCATTCAGCACCAGCGCGGGATGCTGCCGCGCCCCGGCCGGCTCGCGCACGAAGGCTGTCCTGAAATCGCCATCCATGGGTGAAACCGTCCTCGCCCTGCCTGCCTCTCTCGAGCCACCAGAGCGGGAGCCCCGCTCCAGCATATGGCAACTATATCTGGCGTCCGCGACCTTGCAAGCCCCGCAATCTGCGGTAGGCTTGCGTCCAGATGGCACATCCGGGTGACAGCGACGTGACGCCCCGGCCGCTGGCCGGCATCCTCGAGGCCGCGCTCTACGCCGCCGACCTCGACGCAGCCGAGACGTTCTACGGCGGGCTTCTGGGGCTCGAGCGGATCGCGCGTGCCGGCAACCGCCATGTCTTCTTCCGCGTCGGCGATACGATCCTTCTGGTATTCAATCCTGCCGAGACCGAGCAGCCGGGCACCAACCCTGACCTGCCCGTGCCGCCGCACGGGGCGCGCGGGCCTGGGCATCTGTGCTTTTCGGCGACGGCGGACGCGCTCGATGACATCGCACGGCATCTTGCAGCGTCCGGCGTCGCGATCGAGGCCGACTTCCGCTGGCCGAACGGGGCCCGGTCGGTCTATGTCCGCGATCCCGCCGGAAATTCTGTCGAGTTCGCCGAGCCGCGCCTCTGGGCGCCGCCTGCCGACCCCGCGCCCTAGACCCGCCGCAGCGCCAGAACGGCGTTCAGCCCGCCGAAGGCGAAGGCGTTCGACAGCACGGCCGTGACCTTCGCCTCGCGCGCCACGTTCGGCACCACGTCCAGCGCGCATTCGGGGTCCGGCTCCTCGTAGCCGATGGTCGGCGCGATCACGCCCTCGCGCAGCGCAAGGATGCAGGCCAGCAGCTCGACCGCGCCGGTCCCGCCGATCAGGTGGCCGTGCATCGACTTGGTGGACGAGATCATCAGCCGGTCGGCGTGCTGCCCGAAGGCATGGGCGACGGCAGCGCATTCGGTCTTGTCGTTGGCGGCCGTCCCGGTGCCGTGGGCGTTGATGTAGCCCACCTCCTCGGGGTTGAGCCGCGCATCCCGCAAGGCCCCAGTGATCGCCCGTTCCGCCCCCTGTGCCGAGGGCATGACGATGTCGCCCGCGTCCGAGGTCATGGCGAAGCCCACCACCTCGGCCAGGATCTCGGCGCCGCGCTTCCGGGCATGCTCCATCTCCTCGAAGACGAAGATGGCCGCCCCCTCTCCCTGCACCATGCCGTTGGCCGAAGCACAGCATCGACTCCGATCCGCCCGTCACCATCACCGGCGCCGCGCCCGACCGGACCAGCCAGAAGGCCTGGCCCATCGCGTGGTTGGAACTGGCGCAGGCGGTGGCGACCGTGAAGCTCGGCCCCCTCAGGTTCCACTCCATGCTCACATGGCTGGCCGCCGCGTTGTTCATCAGCTTGGGCACCACGAAGGGGTGGACGCGGTTCTTCCCCTCCTCGTAGACCGTGCGGTAGTTCTCGTCCCAGGTGTTGACACCACCTGCGGCGGTCCCCAGCACCACGCCCGCAGAGGCGGCCAGCGGATCCTCGAAGCTCAGTCCCGACTGCTCGATCGCCTGGCGCGCGGCCAGAAGCGTGAACTGCGTGAACTTGTCGTAAAGCGCGATCTGCTGGCGGTTGAAATGCGCCTCCGGGTCCCAGCCATGCACTTGCCCGCCGATCCGGATCGCCAGCCGATCGACATCGCGGAAGTCGAGCTCGCTGATCCCGCAGCGGCCTTCGCGGAAGGCGTTGCAGGTCTCGGCGACGGTCAGCCCCAGTGCATTGACCGTGCCCGCCCCGGTGATGACGACGCGCTTCACCCCTGCGGCCTCATCCGTGCTGTTCGGCGACGAGCCCTTCCACCGCCGCCACGATGGCCGCGACCGAGGAAATGTCGAAGGCGCCGTCCTGCGGGTTGTTGGCGTTGAACGGGACCTGGATGTCGAAGGCCTCCTCGATGGCGAAGATCGACTCGACAAGCCCGAGGCTGTCTATCCCCAGCTCTTCCAGCGTCGACTCAAGCTTCACGTCGGACACCTCCAGCACCGCCTGTTCGGCGATGATGCGGATCACCCTGTCCCTCACGCTTTCGGCCATCGCCCGTCTTCCTGCCCCCCGGTCCGCGCCCGTCTAGTCCTTCGCGCCATCCTTTGAAACCGCTTTCTGTAACGCCGCGACGGCAGCGGCGAGGCGCGGCAGGCGGCGGAGCGCCTTCTGGATCTCGACATGGGTCTCCATCTTGACCGCGGGCGACCCCAGCACCACCCGACCAGCCGGCACATTGGTGAAGATCTTGGTTGCTCCGCCCGCGATCACGTCGTCGCCCACGAAGATGTTGTCGCTGACGCCGCACTGGCCTCCCAGCACGACGCGGCTGCCGATCCGCGCCGATCCCGCGATGCCCACCTGCCCGCAGAGCAGGCAATCCTCCCCCACCTCGACATTGTGGCCCACGTGCACGAGGTTGTCGAGCTTGGTGCCCCGACCGATCCGCGTGGCGCGGATCGTGCCGCGGTCGATGGTGGCATTCGCGCCGATCTCGACGTCGTCGCCGATCTCGACCCCGCCAAGCGAATGGATACGGTGCCAGCTCTGGTCCCGGATCTGGTCTCGGCTGCCCAGGGTCTCGCGGATTTCCTCCACCCCGGATTTCTGTTCGGTCACGAAGGAAAATCCGTCCGAGCCGACCACCGCGCCGGGCTGGGCGATGAACCTGTCGCCGATGGTGGCGCCATGGGCGACCCTCACCCCGGCGTGCAGCAGCGCGTCCGTGCCGATCCGGGCGCCCGGACCGATGCTGACATGCGGCCCGATCCGGGCGCCCGAACCGATCTCGACGCCCGGGCCAATCACGACGAACGGCCCCACCGCCGCGCCGGGTCCAAGCACCGCCGAAGCGTCAATCACCGCCGAAGGATGGATGCCGGGCGCGATCCCCGGCCCCGGGTCGAACGCCCGCGTTAGGCCGGCCATGGCCAGCCTCGGGCGCGCAACGAAGACCGCCGCGTCGAGGCCCATCGCCCGCCAGTCGGCGCCTTCCCACAGCAGCGCCGCGCGCGCGCGTCCGCTGCCCAGAGCCTCGGCGTACTTGGGGCTCATCGCCAGCGCGATCTCGTCAGGACCGGCCGCTTGAGGCTCGGCCGCGCCGGTCACGTACAGCGTGGTATCCCCCTCGGCGCGGGCAGACAGCGCAGCGGCGATATCGGCGACGGTCAGCTTCATCCAGACCCCACGGGAGCGCGGGCCGCCCCGGGTGAGGGATGTACTCTCCGCACCCGGAAAACGCCACCCCGCGCAACACACCCCGCAAGGCGCGCCGGGGCCGGCCCGGACGGGCGCTCTGCCCTGTTGGGCTGGCCGTCAGATGGCGGCCAGGGCCCACCCGCCGGCCGTCACATGCAGCTTGCCAGACTCGCGGCACCCTGACACAGTCCGACCCACGACCCTTTCTCACGACCTTTTTTCTCGGGTGATTTCATCATGCTGCATTCGGACATTGCCGAAGCCGTTGCCATCGTGAACGCGTCCACCGCCCTGAAGTCCACGCCGAAGGGCGCGGCCGTCCTGGCGCTGGTGGCGGACTATGCGTCCGGCGGGATCCTCGGCGACAAGATTGTCTACGACCCCTCGCTGCCGCCCAACCAGTACGGCAACTCCTACGGCAAGTCCTATTCGCCGGCCCCGCGCATCGAGATCAACGCGGCCTTCATCGGCGATCCGGCCGCGACGGCGCATGTCCTGGCGCACGAGGCGCTGCACCGCGCAATGGGCGACGACAAGACGATCGACGGCGAGCTGGCCTGCCGGGCGCAGGATGCCGTGTTCGGGCAGGAACTCGTCGCGGGGCTAGCCTACACCCCGCCCGCAGGCGGCACGGCCGTGGCGAGCCTGTCGGGGTCAGCCCTGATGCCCGAGGTCATGAAGACGATCACGAACGTGGGCTCACAGAAGTCGCTCGACTACATCCTCGGTCTCGAACTCTACCAGAAGAACCTGACGGCGCAGTGGGTGCTTGCGAACTACAGGGCCCACGGCGGCGGGTTGCGCAACCGCGAACCGAACACGCTCGGCCACTTCCTTCGGGTGCTGACGAACGGCGGCTCGCCCAGCAACGCCCCGCAGATCGTCGATGTGCTGGAGGCAATCCAGGCCCCCGGCTGGCCGGTGGCGAAGAAGGCCGCGGGCGACCTTGCGCCGCTGCGCCAGTCGCTCCGGATGGTCTACGACTCGATGATCCTGGGCAACCGGATCAAGGCCTGCGAGACCCGCTTCGGCGAGAGGTTCCGCGCCTGAGGCGGGATCCAGGGCGAAAGCGGAAGCTCTCCGCGGTCTGCATGCACGTGCGCCCTTCTCACCCGGGCACCGCCCCGTGCAACGGCGGCGCCCGCCGGGCATCAGCCGTGGCGCGTTCCGGGCGCTAGCCTTCGGTCCCGGGCACCGCCACCCCGGCCGCGACCAGCGCGTCGAACAGGCGCGCGTCGCGGTCGTAGATGTCGCGGCGGTACTGCATCCGTCCGTCGGCGCTGCTGAACGCGGTGAAGTAGACGAGGTGGACCGGCACATGCGCGTCCAGCCCGACCCGCGTCTGCCGCCCCGAATTCACCAGCGCATCGAAATGCGACCGGGGGTCGTCCATCTGCCGGGCGAGCAGCCGGTAGGCGAACTCGTGCGGATCGTTCAGCCGGATGCAGCCCGAGGAATAGTCCCGAACCTCGCGCTGGAACAGCTCCTTGGCGGGCGTGTCGTGCAGGTAGATCGCGTAGGGGTTGGGGAACATGAACTTGACCGTGCCCAGCGCGTTGCTGCTGCCCGGCGCCTGGCGGACGCTGAAAGGGAAGTTGCGCGCGGTATAGGCCGAGAAGTTGATGGCAGACCGCGGCACCACCCGGCCCCGGCTGTCGATGATCTGCAGGTAGCTTGCCGCGTTCGGATTGCGCTGCATCCGCGGCAGGTAGTCCCGCCCCAGGATCGACCGCGGCACCGTCCAGTCGGGGTTGACCTCCATGTACTCCATCTCGTCGGAGAACTCGTAGGTCCGCTTGTCGGGCTGCCGCTCGCCCACGACCGCCCGGGTCTGGAAGGTCACCTTGCCGTCGTCGACGATGCGGGCATGGAAGTCGGGCAGGTTGACCCAGACGTGGCGCGCGCCAAGCCCGCCCGGAATGTTCATCCAGCGCTCGCGTTCCAGCGCCACCACGACCGACCGCAGCCGCTCCTCCGGGCCCTTATTGATCTCGGCCAGCGTCGATGCGCCCGCCACGCCGTCCGGTTCGATCCCGTGCGCCACCTGAAACACCCGGACCGCGGCGGCAAGATCGGCATCGTAGATGGCGCTTGCCGACCGGCCGAGGTAGCCCATCGCCACCAGCCGGTCGCGCAGCGCCACGACCGCAGGCCCGCCCTGCCCCGGCGACAGCGCATCGGCCGGCACCCCGGGACCCCAGCCGCCGGTCCCGATCAGCCGTTCCAGCCGCGCCTTCTCGCGCATCAGCCGCACATAGAGCGCCGAGCGCGGCGCGAGGTCGCGCAGGAAGGCCCCCGGCGCCTCTGACGCGGCGAAGGCTGCAAGCGTCGCGGCCGGGTCGCGCCGCGGCAGCGTGCGCTTGATCTCGCCCGGCATGAGCTCGGCCGGCTCGAGCGCACCCGACTGGATGTCGCGGGAGTAGCTCAGCAGCACCTGCGTCGCGCGGACTTCGACCTGGCCGATCTCGCGCTCGCCCCGGGCATTGCGGAACGCGGCTGCCAGGCCCTCTGCGTCGTAGCGGGCCACCGGCAGCCCGTGCGCCTCGGCCTGCGACAGCGCCCGGAACAGCGCCTCGCGCCGTTCCGGCCCGTCCTCGCCCGTCCACAGAGGGGCGTATCCGGCCTCGCGATAGTACTCCGCAATGACCGGATCGGCCGCCGCGGCCTCCGCCACCGACTGCAGGAAGCCCGTCAATGCAGTCGCCGACGCCGGCGGCGCCGAAAGGCTGAATGCAAGCGCGATCGCCGCGCAGGTCCGGCCAAGATACGGCAGCAGAATCATCCCAAAACTCACCGTCTTTCCAGATATATGGTACTTCGGCCGCAGATTACCCACAGCCGGGAGGGACCTGTCCACACCTTCTGTGCCGCGGCTTCAAACATGGTCGGCGCAGCTGTCGCCTTCGCGCAACGCCGAAGCCCGAAGGCACCCATCGTTCCCGGAATCGGCAGAAATCCGCCAAAAGTCACACATTCTTGCAGAACCGTCACGAAACGGGTTCTGCCGCGAGTCGGAACGTGCCATAACTGTCCCGTTCGGGGATGCAGTCGGGTGTAACAAGTGGTCGCGTCAGGCGGCCCGGACTGGAACGGGACAGGCAGAAGAACGATGCGCAAATCCACGACGGCGATGATCTCGCGCCGAGGTCTCCTTGGCGTATTCGCAGCGACGACTGTGGCGGCAGCTCCGACGTACTCCAACGCCTTCGGCTTTCTCCGCGGGTCCGGCGACATCCGTCGGATCAGGATGTACTCCGGCCGCACCGGCGAGACGCTCGACACGATTTACTGGATCGATGGCGACTACATCTCCGAGGCGGTGCGCGAGATCAACTTCTTCATGCGCGACTGGCGCAATGGCGAGTCGGTGCGGATGGATACGCGCACCATCGACATCATGGCCGCGGCCCACAACCTTCTCGACGTCAGCGAACCCTACATGCTGCTGTCGGGCTATCGCTCGCCCGCGACCAACGCAATGCTGCGCTCGCGCTCGGGCGGGGTGGCGCGGAATTCGCTGCACATGAAGGGCCAGGCGGCGGACCTGCGGCTGTCGTCGCGGTCGGTCGGGCAGATGGCGCGTGCAGCCTCGGCCTGCGCCGCCGGCGGGGTCGGCAAGTACTCCCGCTCGAACTTCGTGCACATGGACTGCGGCCCGGTCCGCACCTGGGGCGGCTGACGGCCGCCACGCCGGTAACGTTTCGTTAACCACACCCTGCGAGCCTTCGGGCCTCGTCAGGGTTTTCGCATGTCCTTCGCACGCCGTCTCCCCACCCTCCTGCTGTTCCTCTTCGCCACCTCGGCCATGGCCGGCCCGACCGGTGTGCCCGATGACCTGCCCGACGGGCTTGCCGAACGGTCCCAGGTCCTCGTCGCCCAGACCCTCGGCGCCCCACATACCGCCAACTTCCGCAAGTTTGGCGGCTTCCGCCTGTCGGACGGCGGCTGGGCCGTCTGCGGCGAGGTGAACTCGCGCAACCTGACCGGCCTGGCGATGGGCTGGAAGCCCGTCTACCTCCGGTTCCGCGGGGAAGAGGGCGGGCTGGTGCTCGCCCGCCGGATCGTCGACTGGCCCGCCGACGTCGCCTGCCGCCACCTTGCCATGGGACGCGCGCTGCGGACGCGCGACTGACCGTCGCTCAGGCCCCCGCCGGCAGCGCGGCCCGCGCCTCGGGTGGCAGTCCGGCGGCCTCGACCACATAGGTGTGGATCGAGAACACCACCGCCCCGGTCACGGGAAGCCGCACCAGGCATTGCCGCTCGCAGCGCAT
>JALORM010000503.1 GCA_025458985.1 Paracoccaceae bacterium
CCCAGCGCGCCGACCGAGGCGCCCTCGGCCGGGGTGAACCAGCCGCCATAGATGCCGCCCACGACCAGCGCGAAGACCAGAAGCACCGGCCAGACGGCGGTGAGCGCGCGGAAGCGTTCGGCATAGGGCACGGGCGGCCGGACCCCGGCCGCCTCGGGGTGGAGCCGCACGTAGACCGAGATCGTGATGACGTAGCCGAGCGCCGCGAGCACGCCGGGGACAAAGGCGGCGAGGAACAGCTTGGCGATGTTCTGCTCGGTCAGGATCGCGTAGATCACCAGCACGACCGAGGGCGGGATCAGGATGCCGAGCGTGCCGCCCGCCGCCAGCGTGGCGGTCGAGAAGCCACCCGCATAGCCGTAGCGGCGAAGCTCCGGGAGCGCGACCCGGCCCATCGTCGCGGCGGTGGCCAGCGACGAGCCGCAGATGGCCCCGAAGCCGGCGCAGGCGCCGACGGCGGCCATGGCGACCCCGCCCCGGCGGTGGCCAAGCCAGCCCTCGGCCGCCCGGAACAGGGCGCCCGACATGCCGCCCAGCGTCGCGAACTGGCCCATCAGCAGGAAGATCGGCACGATCGACAGCGAATAGCTGGAGAAGGTGGAATAGGTTTCGGTCTTGAGCTTGGCCAGCGGCAGGGCCGGCCCCCCGACGATCCAGAGCCCGACGCCGCCGGCAACGAACATGGCCAGCCCGATCGGCACCCGCAGGAAGATCAGCGCCAGCAGCGCCGGCAGGGACAGAAGGCCGATCTCGAGGCTGGTCAATGGACGGCCCCCGACCCGTTCGTGGCCTCGGCCAGCCGTACCAGCGCCATCCAGACCCCGACCAGTGCCGCCACTGCCGCGCCGGCCAGGCTTGCGGCATAGCTCCACCAGACCGGCATCTGCAGCAGGAACGTCTGCTGCCCCGAGCGGAGCTTCGACAGCGTCCCGTCGTAAAGCTGCACCGCGATCACCACCAGCACGGCGGCGAACAGAACCTCGATGCCGGCCCGCAGCAGTCGTTGCCCCCGGGGCGGCAGCCATGCCGTGAAGACATCGACGACCGCGTGGCCCGACGTGACCTGACACAGCGGCAGGAAGGCGAAGATCGCGAAGGCCATCCCGGCCTGAACCAGTTCGAAGTCGCCGTTGACCGGCCCGATGCCGAGGCCCAGCAGCCAGGCGGCGAGGCCCGGGGCATGGGCCTGCATGACCTCGCCATGCAGGAGACCGTTCAGAGAGCGCCCCGCGACCGAGGCCGAGATCAGCAGGACGATGCCGGCAAGGACCGCCCCGCCGGCGACCGCCATCCCCCGCGCGAGGGTCAGGGCCTGGCCGTCGATGCCCTGCGCGGCCATCTCGGCAACCCAGTCGTCGTAGATCGGCTGTACAAGGGCCGCCCATTCCAGCGTGTCGGCCTCGGGCACGGTGATGATGTTGTTGCCAAGGTCGACCGCGATCTGCCGCGCCGGGGCGTCGGCGTCCGACTGCGTCCCGCCCGCAAAGACCGAGAATTCCAGACCGGAGTTCTGGTCGATCACGGCCTTCAGGTCGTCGGGCAGGCTGTCGTAGCGCGCCTTGTTCATGGCCAGCACGAAGGTCAGGTTGTAGAGCGCCGGGCCTTCGAATTCGGTGTGGTTCTTGACGAGTTCCGGCACCTTCAGGGCGTTCGTCACCTCCCACGGGATCGTCGTACCGTCGATGACGCCCGTCGACAGCGCCTCGGCCACGGCCGGCACCGGCATTCCGACGGGCGTCGCCCCGGCGCGTTCGAGAAGCTGGTTCACCAGCCGCGAGCCGCCGCGGATCTTCATGCCCTGGAGGTCGGCGGGCACCGTCACCGGCTTGTTGGTGTGGAAAAGGCCCGGCCCGTGCACCCAGGTGCCGAGGATGTGGACATCGGCGAAGTCCGCATCCTTCATGTGGGTCTCGAACATCTGCCAGTAGGCCGAAGAGGCGGCGCGCGCGTCGGCCACGAAGAACGGCAGTTCGAAGACCTCGGTCCGCGGGAAGCGGCCGGGGGTGTAGCCGACCACCGTCCAGACCACGTCGGCCACGCCGTCGATGGCCTG
Source organism: Paracoccaceae bacterium (assembly GCA_025458985.1). Taxonomy (GTDB): domain Bacteria; phylum Pseudomonadota; class Alphaproteobacteria; order Rhodobacterales; family Rhodobacteraceae; genus JALORM01. The sequence continues at coordinate 2,054 of JALORM010000503.1, forward strand.
GTCGATCAGGTCGGGCGGGGCACCACCAAGCTGCATCGCCGGGAACCGGTCCACCTTGATGCGCCCGCCCGAGTCGCGTTCCACGTTGTCGGCCCAGACATCCAGCACCAGACGCGGCACCGGGGCCTGCCCCGGAAGGAAGTGGTGCAGCTTCAGCGTGACCTCCTGCGCCAGCGCGCCGGTTGCGGACATCGCCGCAAGCGCCACGCCGCCGGCAAGGCCGAGAATCGTCCTGCGAGCAATCATGTCGTTCCTCCCCGTTCTTGGTCCTGGCCGGTTCGCCCGGACCTTCCCATTCGGGCCTCTTGCGCCGGTTGCGTCAAGCCCTTCCGGCCGCTGCGGGGGGCTCTATTCCGGCGGCCCCAACACCAGCCGGACCGGTGCAAGCCCGTCGATCCCGCCCTCGATCGTGTCTCCCGGTCCAACCGGGCCGACCCCGGCCGGCGTGCCGGTCATGATCAGATCGCCCGGGCCGAGGTGGTAGTAGCCCGACAGGTGCGCCACGATCTCGGGCACCGACCACACCATGTCGGACAGAACCGCGTCCTGCCGGCGTTCGCCGTTCACCGTCAGCCAGATGCGCCTTGGGCCGAGGTCCGCTGCCGCCGCGGCGGGCGTGATGGGCCCGATCACGGCGCTGTCCTCGACCGGGTAGGGCACGGTCGTGCCGCTCTGGCACAGGGCCTCGGCCGATTTCGTGAAGTACCACGGCGCCTCGCGGTCGACCTCGCCGCCCATCTCGGCGGCATGGGCGGCGTAGTTGCGCCCGACGCAGAAGATGCGGCGCACGGGGTAGAGCGCGTGGGTGCCTTGGACGGGCAGGGCCTTCTGCGGGGCGGGGTCGAAAAGATAGTCCGGCACGGCTGTCGCCTCCCTTTCCCGGGAACCTAGCCGGTCGCGGCGGCGGTGGCGAGGGCGCGAAGCCGCGCGTCGGTCGCGGCGGTCCGTGCCGGCAGGGAGCCGTCGCGCCCCTCCAGCCCGGCGGCCGCCGGCCGCCCCGGCATCGGCGGCGGGGCTGAGCGCGGCGTACATCCGGCAGAAGAGCCGCCGCGCCGCAGGCGCGGGCCAGTCGCGCGGCAGGGCGGCCACGGGCAGGCGCGGGTCGCGCAGAAGCGCCTGACGGAAGTCGTGCACCAGCCTCAGCCGAAGCGCCAGCGCCTCTGCCGGGGCGAGGTTCGCCGCCTGCGGTTCCAGCGCGGCGTATCGCGCGAGGACGGCGCGATACCGGGCCGCATGGCTGGGCAGG
>JALORM010000111.1 GCA_025458985.1 Paracoccaceae bacterium
CAAGGCGGGCGCCACCACGATCAACATCCCCGACACCGTGGGCTACACCTACCCGCGCGAATCCGCCGACCTGATCGCGATGCTCAAGGAGCGCGTGCCAGGCGCCGACACGATCACCTTCGCGACCCACTGCCACAACGACCTCGGCATGGCGACGGCGAATGCACTGGCGGCTGTCGAGGCGGGCGCGCGGCAGATCGAATGCACGATCAACGGCCTCGGCGAGCGCGCAGGCAACACCGCGCTGGAAGAGGTGGTGATGGCGATGAAGGTCAGGAACGACATCCTGCCCTACCGCACGGACATCGACACGACGAAGATCATCGCCGTCTCGCGCCGGGTCTCGACCGTCTCGGGCTTTCCGGTGCAGTTCAACAAGGCCATCGTCGGCAAGAACGCCTTCGCCCACGAGTCCGGCATTCACCAGGACGGGATGCTGAAGAACGCCGAGACGTTCGAGATCATGCGCCCCGCGGACATCGGGCTGAAACAGACGAACCTGGTGATGGGCAAGCATTCGGGGCGCGCGGCGCTTCGGGCGAAGATGGCCGAGCTCGGCTACGACCTGGCCGACAACCAGCTCAACGACGTCTTCGTGCGGTTCAAGGCGCTCGCCGACCGCAAGAAGGAGGTCTACGGAGCGATTTCCTGCAGGTGAAGTTCCTGCGCGTGATCTGCGGGACCGAGGCGCCGCAGTCGGCCGATCTGGTGCTGTCGGTCGACGGGACGGACCACCGTGTGACCGCCCAGGGCGACGGGCCGGTGGACGCCACCTTCAAGGCGATCCGGATGATCTATCCCAACGAGGCGCGGCTGGAGCTCTACCAGGTCCACGCGGTGACCGAAGGCACCGACGCCCAGGCCACCGTCAGCGTCCGGCTGGAGGAGGACGGCCGCATCGCGACCGGCCAGGCGGCCGATACCGACACCGTCGTGGCCAGCGCGAAGGCCTATGTCAACGCGCTGAACCGACTCATCGTGCGGCGCCAGAAGTCGGATCCTGACGCGGACGTGAAGTCGGTAAGCTACAAGGATGCCGGCTGACGCCTCGGAAGCCTGTCCGGGCGCTGTTCGCATCGGACAAGAACTGGCGCCGATCCGCGACAGATCAGGGGCGCAACTGTTCGATACGGACAGGGTCGGCTGCCTTGGCGACAAGGCGCCGACACCCCTGCCCAACGCCCCTTTCGCCGTGTGCGCGGCTTCTCTATAAGCGTCCCGGGCCGGCACTCCGCGGGGGAAGTCGCGGCTTCGGGCTTCTTGGGGAACAGGGGTGGCGACATGGCCGGGTTTGGCGGGCTTTTCTCGTCCGATATGGCGATTGATCTGGGGACGGCGAACACGCTCGTCTACGTGAAGGGCCGAGGGATCATCCTCAACGAGCCCTCGGTGGTCGCGTACCACGTGAAGGACGGAAAGCGGCAGGTGCTGGCCGTGGGCGAGGATGCCAAGCTGATGCTGGGCCGCACGCCCGACTCGATCCAGGCGATCCGGCCGATGCGCGAGGGCGTGATCGCCGACTTCGACGTGGCCGAAGAGATGATCAAGCACTTCATCCGCAAGGTCCACAAGCGCACGACCTTCAGCCGGCCCAAGGTCATCGTCTGCGTCCCGCACGGCGCGACCCCGGTCGAGAAGCGCGCGATCCGGCAATCGGTGATCTCGGCCGGCGCCCGCCGCGCCGGGCTGATCGCCGAGCCCATCGCGGCCGCCATCGGGGCGGGGATGCCGATCACCGACCCCACCGGCAACATGGTCGTCGACATCGGCGGCGGCACGACCGAGGTGGCGGTGCTGTCCCTGGGCGACATCGTCTATGCCCGCTCGATCCGCGTCGGCGGCGACCGGATGGACGAGGCCATCATCTCGTACCTGCGCCGCCAGCAGAACCTGCTGGTCGGCGAAAGCACCGCCGAACGGATCAAGACCTCGATCGGGACCGCGCGGATGCCCGACGACGGGCGCGGCGCCAGCATGCAGATCCGCGGGCGCGACCTTCTGAACGGCGTCCCGAAGGAGATCGAGATCAACCAGGCGCAGGTCGCCGAGGCGCTGGCCGAGCCGGTCCAGCAGATCTGCGAGGCGGTGATGATCGCGCTGGAAGCGACGCCGCCGGACCTTGCCGCCGACATCGTGGACCGGGGCGTCATGCTGACCGGGGGCGGCGCGCTTCTGGGCGAGCTCGACCTCGCGCTGCGCGAACAGACCGGGCTTTCGATCTCGGTCGCCGACGAATCGCTCAACTGCGTCGCGCTCGGCACCGGCAAGGCGCTGGAATACGAGAAACAGCTGCGCCACGTGATAGACTACGACAGCTGACGCCCTGACGGGGAGGTGACGTGGCCAGCAACCGTCACAACAGCGAGGAGTTCGTCCGCCCGCTCCGGCGCCTCGGGATAGCGGCGCTGGTGCTGTTCCTGATTGCGGTGTTCCTGGTCTGGCGCATCGACAGCCCGCGGGTGGACCGTGTGCGCGCGGCCATCGTCGACCGGGTCGTGCCCAGCTTCGACTGGGCGCTGGCGCCCTTCACGCGGATTGCCGACATGGTCGATTCGTTCCAGAGCTACGCCAGCCTCTACGAACAGAACCAGGAGCTTCGCCGCGAACTGCAGCAGATGCGCGCCTGGCGCGAGACCGCGCTCCAGCTCGACCAGCGCAATGCGCGGCTGCTCGAGCTCAACAACGTCCGGCTCGACCCGCAGCTGACCTTCGTGACCGGCGTCGTGATGGCCGATGTCGGCTCGCCCTTCCGGCAGTCGGTGCTCTTGAACGTGGGCGCGCGCGACGGCATCCAGGACGGCTGGGCCGCGATGGATGGCCTCGGCCTCGTCGGGCGGATCGCCGGCGTGGGCCAGAGCACCGCGCGCGTGATCCTCCTGACCGATTCGAACAGCCGGCTGCCGGTGTCGATCCAGCCCTCGGGGCAGCGCGCGCTGCTGACCGGCGACAACTCGGCCTCGCCGCCGATCGAGTTCCTGGAAAATCCCGACATGGTGCGCCCGGGCGACCGGGTGGTCAGCTCGGGCGAAAGCGGGATGTTTCCCGCGGGCCTTCTCGTGGGCGAGGTCGCGGCCGGCGCGGACGGGCGCCTCCGCGTGCGGCTTTCGGCCGACTACGAGCGGCTCGACTTCCTCCGCGTGCTGCGCGCCCGCACGGTCGAGGCGATCGGCGATCCGGGGAGCCTGGTGCTGCCGCCGGCCCCATTCGGGGCCGAGGCAACGACGGAGGAGCCACTACCGGAAGGCCCGGACGGCGACGAGGGGACGGAGGTCGGCGGTGGCTGAGCCGATCGCGATCCGGGTCTGGAGCGGGCGGGGCCTCTATCTTGCCATCGCGGCAGGCGTGATCTTCGTGCGGCTCCTGCCGCTCGACAGCTCGCCCGGCGAGCTTCCCGCGCCCGACCTCCTCCTCGCGGTCACGGCCGCCTGGGTCCTGCGCCGTCCGGCCCATGTGCCGGTCGGGCTGATCGCGCTGGTGTTCCTGGTCTGCGACATGCTGTTCCTGCGGCCGCCCGGGCTCTGGACCCTTCTGGTCGTGCTTGCGACCGAATTCCTGCGCGCCCGAGAAGGTCTCGCGCGCGAACTGACCTTCCCGCTGGAATGGGCGCTGGTCGCGGGCGTTCTGATCGCGGCGACGCTTGCCGAAAGCGTGGTCCTGGCGTTGTTTCTGGCACCTTCGGCCTCGATCGGGGTTGCACTCCTGCACACGCTTGTCACACTTCTGGCCTACCCGGCGGTTGTGGTCGCCCTGCGCTTCGGGCTGGGCCTGCGCCGCGCCGCCCCGGGCGAGACCGATGTCCTGGGAAAACGCCTGTGAGACGGACGGCGAAGGATACAGAGGAAAGCGCGCGCATCGTCTCGCGCCGTGCGCTGGTCATGGGCGGCGCGATGGTTGCCATGGCCGCGGTCCTCGGCGGACGGATGCGCTACATGCAGGTCGAGCAGGCCGACCGCTTCCGCCTGCTGGCCGAGGAGAACCGCGTCAACATCCGCCTGATCCCGCCGTCGCGCGGCCAGATCTTCGACCGCAACGGGGCAACCATCGCCGGCAACGAACAGGTCTATCGCATCGTGCTGGTGCGCGAGGACGCCCGCGACGTTCCGGCCGTGATCGACAAGCTCCGCCAGCTTGTGGCGCTCGACGATGCCGAGCTCGAGCGGGCCCTGAAGGAGGTCGAGCGGCGCAGCCCCTTCGTGCCGGTCACCATCGCCGAACGGGTGAGCTGGGAGGCGATCTCGGCCGTGGCGGTCAACGCCCCCGCCCTGCCCGGCATCACGCCCGAGGTCGGCCTGTCGCGCGTCTATCCGCTGGGGCCCGACTTCGCGCATGTGCTGGGCTATGTCGGCCCGGTCAGCGACTACGACCTCGAACGGCTCGACGACGACGACCCGCTCCTGCAGATCCCGCGGTTCCAGATCGGCAAGATCGGTGTCGAGGCGCGGCTCGAGAAGACCCTGCGCGGCAGCGCGGGGTCGAAGCGGATCGAGGTCAATGCCGCCGGCCGCGTCATGCGCGAGCTTGACCGCGAGGAGGGCAAGTCCGGCGCCGACATCCAGCTGACCGTGGACCACCGGCTGCAGAACTTCGTGCTGGCCCGGCTGGGCGAGGAAAGCGCGGCGGTGATCGTGATGGACGTGCGCACCGGCGATCTTCTGTCCATCGTCTCGGCGCCGGCCTTCGATCCGAACCTGTTCGTCCGCGGCATCTCGGTCGCCGACTACAGGGCCCTGACCGAAAACGACCACCGGCCGCTTGCCGACAAGACCGTGCAGGGCGCCTATCCGCCCGGCTCGACCTTCAAGATGGTGGTGGCGCTTGCCGCGCTCGAGGCCGGGCTGATCACGGCCGAGACCACGGTCTCGTGCCGCGGCTTCGTCGAGGTCTCGGGCCGGCGCTTCCACTGCTGGTCGCGCGGCGGGCACGGCAGGGTGGACCTCCACAAGAGCCTGCTGGAAAGCTGCGACGTCTACTACTACGACCTCGCCCAGCGCGTCGGAATCGACGGGATCTCGGCGATGGCCCATCGCCTCGGCCTTGGCGAGCGCTTCGACCTTCCCCTTTCGGCAGTGAGCGAGGGGCTGGTGCCCTCGCGCACCTGGAAGCGCGAGCGGCGGGGCGAGGAATGGCGCATCGGCGACAGCCTGAACGCCGCGATCGGCCAGGGCTACGTGCTGTCCACACCGCTGCAACTGGCCGTGATGACAGCGCGTCTGGCGACAGGGCGCGCCGTTGTGCCGCGTCTGGTCAAGACCGTTGACGGCGTCGAGGAGCCGGTGCCCGAATTCGCCTCGCTGGGGTTCGCGGAAGGCAACCTCCGGCTCATCCGCGACGCGATGTCGGGGGTCGTCAACGAACGCCGCGGCACCGCGCACGGCAGCCGCATCGTCGAGGCCGGCTACAAGATGGCGGGCAAGACCGGCACCAGCCAGGTGCGCAACATCACCGCCGCCGAGCGGGCACGCGGCGTGTTCCGCAACGAGGACCTGCCCTGGAACCGGCGCGACCATGCGCTGTTCGTGGCCTATGCCCCCGAAGAAGACCCGCAGATCGCGGTATCGGTGATCGTCGAGCACGGCGGCGGCGGATCGTCCGCCGCGGCGCCGATCGCGCGCGACGTCGTGCTCCAGGCGCTCTATGGCGGGCTGCCGCCGCTGTCGGCCTATCCCGAACCTCAACGCGGCCGCATCCGCACGATGCAGGAAGAGCTGCCCCTGCGCGATCCCGGATCGGTCCGGATCGGGGCGACGCGGGCATGAGTTACCTCGAGTATTCGGTCAAGCGCGTCCCGACGGGACCACGGAAGATCCTGCACCTCAACTGGCCGCTGGTGCTGCTGCTGACGGCGGTGGCCAGCGTCGGCTTCCTGATGCTCTATTCGGTCGCGGGCGGAAACCTGTCGCGCTGGGCCGAACCGCAGATGAAGCGCTTCGCGGCGGGTCTGGTGCTGATGTTCGCCGTCGCCTTCGTGCCGATCTGGTTCTGGCGCAACATGGCGGCGCTGGCCTATGGCGTGTCGATCCTGCTGCTGCTCGCCGTCGAGTTCATCGGCGATGTCGGGATGGGTGCTCAGCGCTGGATCGACCTGGGCTTCATCCGCCTGCAGCCGTCCGAGCTGACGAAGATCACCCTCGTGATGTTCCTGGCCGCCTATTACGACTGGCTCGACATCCGCAAGACGTCGCACCCGCTCTACGTGCTCCTCCCGGCGATCCTGATCCTGCTGCCCACCGCGCTGGTGCTCCAGCAACCCGATCTCGGCACCGCGCTGCTGATCATGATCGGCGGCGCAGCGGTGATGTTCGCGGCCGGGGTGCACTGGCTCTACTTCGGCACCGTGATCGCCGCGGGCGCCGGCCTCGTCAGCGCCGTGTTCGCCTCGCGCGGGACGTCTTGGCAGCTCCTGCGCGACTACCAGTTCCGGCGGATCGACACCTTCCTCGACCCCGCGACCGACCCGCTCGGCGCGGGATACCACATCACCCAGGCGCAGATCGCGCTGGGCTCGGGGGGCTGGGCCGGGCGCGGCTTCATGCAGGGCACGCAGTCGCGGCTGAACTTCCTGCCCGAAAAGCACACCGACTTCATCTTCACCACGCTCGCCGAGGAATTCGGCTTCGTCGGCGCCTTCTCGCTTCTGGCGCTCTACATCCTGATCATCGGATTCTGCGTGGCCTCGGCGATTTCGAACCGCGACCGGTTCGCCTCGCTGCTGACGCTGGGCATCGCGACGGCGTTCTTCCTCTACTTCGCGGTGAACATGGCGATGGTGATGGGCCTCGCCCCGGTGGTGGGCGTTCCGCTGCCTCTGGTGTCCTACGGCGGCTCGGCGATGCTGGTGCTGATGGTCGCCTTCGGCCTGGTGCAGAGCGCCCATATCCACCGCCCGAGGTAGCCCGATGCCCAC
>JALORM010000504.1 GCA_025458985.1 Paracoccaceae bacterium
CCGCGCCGGGCGCCATATCTGGCATATGTCGCTGCCCCCCGCCTTCCTCGACGAGCTGCGCTCCCGCCTCTCGCTGGGCCAGGTCGTCGGCCGCAAGGTGACGTGGGATGCGCGCAAGTCGAACCACGCCAAGGGCGACCTCTGGGCGCCGTGCCCGTTCCACCAGGAAAAGACGGCGAGCTTCCATGTCGACGACCGCAAGGGCTACTACTACTGCTTCGGCTGCCACGCGAAGGGCGACGCGATCAGCTTCGTGCGCGAGACCGAGAACGTGGGCTTCATGGAGGCGATCGAGATCCTGGCCCGTGAGGCCGGGATGCCGCTGCCCGAACGCGACCCCAGGGCGCAGGAGAAGGCCGACCGCCGCACCCGCCTTTCCGAGGCGGTCGAGGCGGCCGTGCGCCACTATCGCCTCCAGCTGAAGACCGCCGCAGGGGCGGCGGCACGCGACTACCTTGCCCGCCGCAGCCTGAGCGAGGCGGCGCAGGAGCGGTTCGAGATCGGCTATGCGCCGCGCGCGGGGCTCTACGAGGCGCTGGTCGCAATCGTGGCCGCGGGCCTCTGCATCCGGCCCGACGCCGACGAGGCCGCAACCCGGCGCGATGGCGGCGCCCCCTACGACCGGTTCCGCGACCGCATCATCTTTCCGATCCGCGACGCGCGCGGTCGCGCGATCAGCCTCGGCGGCCGGGCGATGGACCCTGCCGCGCCTGCCAAGTACCTCAACGGCCCCGAGACCGAGCTTTTCGACAAGGGCCGCAGCCTCTACAACCACGGGCCTGCACGCGAGGCAGCGGGCAAGGGCCGCCCGCTGGTGGTGGCCGAGGGCTACATGGACGTGATCTCCCTCGTCAGCGCCGGGTTCGACGCGGCGGTCGCGCCGCTCGGCACCGCCGTCACCGAGGATCAGCTTCGGCTGCTCTGGCGGATCCACCCCGAGCCGGTGGTGGCGCTCGACGGCGACCGCGCCGGTGTACAGGCGGCAATGCGGCTGATGGACCTTGCCCTGCCGCTGATCGAGGCCGGGCAGTCGCTGCGGTTCGCCCTGATGCCGCAGGGCAAGGACCCCGACGACCTGATCCGCGAGGGTGGGGCGGCGGCGATGCAGGCGATCCTCGAGAAGGCCGAGCCGATGGTGGCGCTGCTCTGGCGGCGCGAGACCGAGGGGCGCGTCTTCGACAGCCCCGAGCGCAAGGCTGCGCTCGACAAGGACCTGCGCGCCGCGCTGGGCCGCATCGCCGACCGGTCGCTGCGCGACCACTATGCCGAGGAAATCCGGCGCCTCCGGCAGGCGCTGTTCAGCGGCGGCGGCCGGGCAGCCGCAGGCGACGGCTCCGCGCCGCGACGCCGGGGCTGGGCTCCGCGCGGCGCCGGTCCGGCCGATCCGCTGCCGGCGACCCGCGCCTCGCTTCTGGCCGCCGGACAGGGCGCCGTCGAGGAAAGCCTCCGCGAGGCGGTGATCCTCGCCACGCTGCTGGCTCATCCCGATCTGGTCGCCGCCTTCGAGGGTCCGCTCATGGACCTCGACTGCCGCGATCCTGCGCACGAGTCCCTGCGCGCCGCGATCCTGCGCCATGCGGGCGACGGCGCAGACCTGTCCGCGCGGGTCGCGGCCGATGTGGGGCAGGGCGTGCTCGACCGGCTGCACGGCACCGGACCCGTGCGCCTTGCCCCCGCGCTGCGCCGCCCCGGCGACGCCGAGACGGCGCGGCTCTGCCTTGCGGAGGACCTTGCCCGTCTGGCCGCGGACGATCTGGACGGCCTGGCGGACGAGGGGCTGACCTGGCGCCTGCGTCAGGCCGCCGAAGCCGCCGCCCGCGCCGGCCGCAGCGAGACCGAGGACCGCACCGAATACGACGTGGCCGCCAACGGCCTGCGCCTCAGCCGCGCCGAGCGCGGCGCCTTGGACGATCTGCTCGCGCGGATCGGTTTTCCACAGGAGAGCGGGGAACGTGGTGACAGGAAGGTAAAGAAATAAGGGTAGGCGGGTTTCATCCCGCCCGATTCGCGCAGAGCAGGACGCCGAGACGATGCTCGACATGAGCCAGGCGCAGGTGAAGAAGATGATCGCCGACGCGCGCGAGCGGGGCTACATCACCTACGACCAGCTCAACCAGGTCATGCCGCCGGAGCAGGTCTCGTCCGAGCAGATCGAGGACGTGATGTCGATGCTGTCCGAGATGGGCATCAACATCATCGAGGACGACGAGGCGGAAGAGGGTGCCGAGGGCGGCGAGGTCGTCGAAGCCTCGACCAGCCGCGAGATCGCGGTGGCCGCGACGCAGTCGGAAACGCTCGACCGCACCGACGACCCGGTGCGGATGTACCTGCGCGAGATGGGCTCGGTCGAGCTTCTGTCGCGCGAGGGCGAGATCGCCATCGCCAAGCGGATCGAGGCCGGCCGCAACACGATGATCCAGGGGCTCTGCGAGTCGCCCCTGACCTTCCAGGCGATCACCATCTGGCGTGACGAGCTGCTGAACGAAGACATCCTGCTGCGCGACGTCATCGACCTCGAGGCGACCTTCGGCCGGTCGATGGAAGGCGAGGACGACGGCCTCGGCGGGATCGAGGTCGAGGCCTCGGCCGCGCCCAAGAAGACCGACGAGCCCGAACTTGACGCCGACGGCGAGCCCATCGCCCGCGTCGAGGAAGAGGACGAGGACGACGAGCAGGCCAACATGTCGCTCGCCGCGATGGAGGCCGCGCTGAAGCCGCGCGTGCTGGAAACGCTCGAGATCGTCGCGCGCGATTACGCCAAGCTGGCCGAGATGCAGGACCTGCGGATGTCGGCCACGCTGAACGAGGACGGCTCGTTCTCGGTCGCCGACGAAAGCGCCTACCAGAAGCTGCGCTCCGAGATCGTGGAGCTCGTGAACGAGCTGCACCTGCACAACAACCGGATCGAGGCGCTGATCGACCAGCTCTACGGCATCAACCGCAAGATCATGTCGATCGACAGCGGCATGGTGAAGCTCGCCGACCAGGCGCGCATCAACCGCCGCGAGTTCATCGACGAGTACAAGGGCTACGAGCTTGACCCGACCTGGGTCGAGCGGATGGCGCGCAAGTCGGGCCGCGGCTGGGAGACGCTGTTCGACAAGCACGCCGACAAGGTCGAGGAGCTGCGCGCCGAGATGGCGCAGGTCGGCCAGTACGTCGGCGTCGACATCGCCGAGTTCCGCCGCATCGTGAACCAGGTCCAGAAGGGCGAGAAGGAAGCCCGCCAGGCCAAGAAGGAGATGGTCGAGGCGAACCTGCGGCTGGTGATCTCGATCGCCAAGAAGTACACGAACCGCGGGCTGCAATTCCTTGATCTCATTCAGGAAGGCAACATCGGCCTGATGAAGGCCGTCGACAAGTTCGAATACCGCCGCGGCTACAAG
>JALORM010000112.1 GCA_025458985.1 Paracoccaceae bacterium
CCCTGCCGGATAGGCAAGACCCGCTAGCGGGGCGGTCAACCCGCAGGCATTGGCGATGGCCGCGCTTTCGATGGCGGGCTTGGTGCCGTCGAGGAACGAATTGAACATCTTGGGGTTCAGCCGCCCGCGCGCCGCCTGCTCGGGCGTGAGCCCCCAGTGCGCCCAGACCGTCTGAGGCGTCGAGAAGCGGTAGTCGGGGTGCCACTTGTGCCCCCGTCCGGCGGCCACGACCTGAAACCCGCAGGTGCGCGCCCAGTCGACCAGCTCGCACACCATCGCCGGCTGGTCGCCGTAAGCCATCGAATAGAGCACGTCCGCCGCCCGCGCCCGCGCAGCCAGCGCCGCGCCGCAGAGCGCGTCGGCCTCGACCGTGGCGCTGACGACGTGCTTGCCCGCGTCGAAGGCGGCCAGCAGGTGGCCCACCGCCACGACCGGATCGCCCGTGCATTCCACGACGATCTCGACCTCCGGATCGGCGATCAGCCCCATCGCGTCGTCGGTAAGGCGGCAGCCGCCGGGGCCCAGCCGGTGCGCGGGCGGGGTCGAGGTCGGCCACGCCGACCACGCGCACGCCCGGCAGGCGATGGGCCTGGGACAGGAACATGGTCCCGAACTTGCCTGCGCCGATCACGCCCACGCAGATCGGCCGCCCGTCGGCCGCGCGCACCTGCAACTGCCTGTGAAGGCTCATGTCGTCGTCTCCCTGTCGGACCCCGGACCTTCTTGGCCCGGATCCCCGGGGGCGGCAACCGCCGATCAGGCGGCCAGCGGCGCGATCAGGTCCGGGCCGCTTGCGCGGTTCGAGTTCACCTTCGGATCGACCCGGTGGAATTCCACCACGGCGTCCGGCGCGGACCGCATCAGCGCGGCCGCGCCATGCCCGGCCTCGCCCAGCCAGAGCGGCCAGTCTCCGGCCTCGAGGATCACCGGCATCCGGTGGTGGATCGCCCCGATCCGGGCATTGGCGTCCGTGGTCACGATGGCGCAGGTGGCCAGCGGCGCCGCGCCCTTGTCCCAGACCTGCCAGACGCCGGCGAAGACCATCGGTGCCCCGTCGGCGCGGTGGATGAAGAACGGAAGCTTCTGCCCGCCCTCCTCGCGCCATTCGTAGAACCCGCGCGCCGGGATCAGGCAGCGCCGTTCCCGGGCGGCGGCACGGAAGGCGGGCTTCTCGGCGATGGTGTCGGCGCGCGCGTTGATCAGCAGCGGGCCGTCGTTCGGGGCCTTGTACCAGTGCGGGATGAAGCCCCAGCGCATGGCGCGCAACCGCCGTGCGCCGCCCTCGGCGGTCACCACGGCGACCGTGTTCGTGGGGCAGACGTTGTAGTTCGGCGGTTCGGGCAGGTCGTTCGACGGCTGCGCGCCGAACATCGCGGCCAGCGCCTCGTTGGGGTCTGTGATGACGAAGCGTCCGCACATGGGCACCAGCCTAGGACGGACCGCCGCCGGGGGCAACGCCGCGCCCCCGGACGGGGCGCGGCCTGCCCGGGGTCACTCCACCCGGGTGATCCGGCCGTCCAGATACGGCGTGTAGGTTCCGCCCATGGCCGCGATGAAGTCGGCCACCACCAACTCCAGCCCCGGGCCGTAGTCGTAGGCGTTCGCCGCATCCACGAACATCCCGTAGCCGTCGCCGCCGTTGCGGACGTAGTTGTTCGACACCACGCCATAGGTCTTGGCCGGGTCGATCGGCACCCAGGCGTCGCCTTCCTTCACCTCGACCGCGCGGACCCGCGCCCCGGGCTCGGCCGAGGCCTGCCACGTGTAGCGCAACCCCGCGACCTGCGGGAAGCGGCCCGCCCCTTCCTCGACCTGGCTGACGCCGTTCTCGAGCGCGTCGATCACCGACTGACCGGTCACCTGGAATGTCGCCAGCGTGTTCTGGAACGGCAGCACCGTCAGCACCTCGCCCATCGTGATCGTGCCTGCGTCGATCGAGGCGCGCAGACCGCCGCCATTCGCGATGGCAATCTGGATGCCCTGGTCCTTCACCCGGTCGAGCATCGCGTCGGCGACAAGGTTGCCCATCTCGCATTCGACCGCGCGGCAGCTCTCGCGGGCACCGTCGATCTCGTCCGCCGCCTCGCCCACCGGGCGCGCCTTCAGCTCCTCGATCGGGCCGGCAAGCTCGGCCACCCGCGCAAGGATCTCGGCGTTCGGTTCGACGCTGGCGTCGAGCAGGATCGTGTCGCCGCCCGCATAGGCCAGCGTGCCGTCGTCGTTGAAGGTCAGCTCGAGGTGGCCGACATACTTCGAATAGGCATAGGCCTGCACGATCGGCACCAGCGTCCCGTCTTCCTGGCTGGCCCAGGTGGGATAGGCGCCCTGCCGGCTGGGGTCCGAGGCCGACAGGAAGGTGTGGCTGTGGCCGCCCACCACCGCGTCGAGCCCCGTCACCGCCTGCGCGATGCGGATGTCGGCGGGCAGGCCGACATGGGTCAGCGCGATGATCTTGTTGACGCCTTCGGCCTCCAGCGCCGCGACATCGGCGCGGATCGACTCGATCTCGTCGGCGAAGACCACGGTCGGCCCCGGCGACGATGTCTCGACTGTGTCGGTCGCCAGCGCCGAGACAATGCCGATCTTCTCGCCGCCGACCTCAAGCACCACGTGGTCCTGCACCTTGCCCGCCAGCACGTTCGACGCGCTGACGTCGATGTTGCCCGAGATCACCGGGAAGGTGACCTTGTCGAGGAAGGCGCCCAGCGCCTCCGGCCCGTCGTCGAACTCGTGGTTGCCGACCGCCATCGCGTCGAAGCCGATCTTCTCCATCATCTCGGCTTCGACCTCGCCCTTGTAGGTCGTGTACATCAGGCTGCCCTGGAACTGGTCGCCCGCATCCAGCACGATCACGTTGCCGCCCTCGGCCCGGATCGCGTCGCGCAGCTCGTTGATCTTGGTGTAGACGCGCGCCACGCCGCCGAAGCATTCGCCCGCGGCTTCGTCCTCGGCATTGCAGGTCGAATCGGACCCGCTGATCGATTCGATCCGGCTGTGCAGGTCGTTGATGTGCAGGATGTGCAGCGTGTAGTCGGCCTGCGCGGCGCCTGCGGTCAGCGCAAGGGCGGCGGCCCCGCCAAGAAGTCGTGCGGTCATGTCGGTACGATCCCCCTGTTTGGTGTTTGCGGGGCAAAGTCTGTCCCCCGCGCGGCGGGGAGTCAAAGGTCCCGTGGCCTCCGGGCCGCTTGACCGGGGGGCAGGCTCCGGGCAAGAGGGCGGCCATGCTGGTCTTCAAGATCCTCCGCCGCCCCGAGTGGGACGCGTTCCGCGCCGCGGGGCAGACCGCGGGCGCGCCGGTCGACCTTGCCGATGGCTTCATCCACCTGTCGACCGCCGAGCAGGTGGCCGAGACAGCCGCCCGCCATTTCGCCGCCGAAAGCGACCTCGTGCTGGTCGCCGTCGAGGAGGAGAGGCTGGGCACGGCGCTGAAGTGGGAACCCTCGCGCGGGGGGGCGCTGTTTCCGCACCTCTACCGCCCGCTGCGGCTGGGCGACGTGGTATGGGACAAGTCGCTGCCATTGGGCGCGACCGGCCACATCTTCCCCGAGGGCGTGGTGTGAGCCTTGCCGAACGCGCGGGCCTCGCGCTGTTCCACCGGCTGGACCCCGAGGCCGCGCACGGGCTTGCGCTGAAGGCGCTGCGCGCGGGGCTGGTGCCGCGGCCCGGCCCCGTGACCTCGCCCCGGCTGCGCACGACGCTGGCCGGGATGGACCTGCCCAACCCGGTAGGCCTTGCGGCGGGGTTCGACAAGAATGCCGAGGCGCTGGCGCCCCTTATGCGGGCGGGCTTCGGGTTCCTCGAGGTCGGCGCCGCGACGCCCCGGGCGCAGCCCGGCAACCCGCGCCCGCGCCTCTTCCGCCTGGCCGAGGACCGCGCCGCAATCAACCGCTTCGGCTTCAACAACGACGGCGCCGCCGCGATCGCGGCGCGGCTTGCGGGGCGGCCAGCCGGCATCCCCGTCGGCCTGAACCTCGGCGCCAACAAGGACAGCGCCGACCGTGCCGCCGACTTTGCCCGGGTGCTGGCCACCTGTGGCGGGGTGGCCGACTTCGCGACCGTCAACGTCTCGTCGCCCAACACCGAGCGGCTGCGCGACCTGCAGGGCCGCGCCGCGCTCGCCGCGTTGCTGGCGGGCGTGATGGAGGCGCGAGACGCCCTGCCGCGCCCGATCCCGGTGTTCCTCAAGATCGCGCCGGACCTAGGCGAGGCAGAGCTTTCCGACATCGCCGAGGTGGCGACGGACTCGGGGCTGGCGGGCGTGATCGCCACCAACACGACGCTGTCGCGCGATGGCCTGCAAAGCCCGCACCGCGGCGAGGCCGGCGGGCTGTCCGGCGCGCCGCTCTTCGCGCGGTCGACCCGCGTCCTCGCCCGGCTGTCGCAGCTGACCGAAGGGCGGCTTCCCCTGATCGGCGTCGGCGGCGTCGGGTCGGCCGAAGACGCCTACGAGAAGATCCGCGCGGGCGCCTCGGCGGTGCAGCTTTATACCGCGATGGTCTACCAGGGCATTTCGGCCGCCGCGCGGATCGCGCGGGGTCTCGACGCGCTGCTCGCCCGCGACGGATTTGCCAGCGTGGCCGAGGCGGTCGGCTCAGGGCGCGAGCGCTGGCTGTGACGGCCGCCGGCGCCAGATGGACCTGCAGCCCCTCAGCCGCTATCCTCGGGCGCAACGAGGCAGGGGCAGGCCCGAGGCCGGGATGACGGCGCTCAAGCAATACGCGCGGCTCGAAAGCATGGGCGTCTGGCGCGACGGCCCCGAGGCGAGGCGCCGCGACGTCTTCGTGTCGTTCGGCGACAGCAGCCTCGTGATCTCGGACAAGGCCGACATGCCCATTACCCACTGGTCGCTGGCCGCGGTGCGCCGGGTGAACGCGGGCGAGCGGCCCGCGGTCTTCAGCCCCGGCACCGACGCGACCGAGACGCTGGAGATCGAGGACGAGACGATGGTCGAGGCCATCGAGAAGGTGCGCAGCCTGATCGCCCGCCGCCGCCCTCAACCCGGACGGCTGCGCATCTGGCTCTTGGCGCTCAGCCTCCTCGCGGTGGCGGCGGTCGCGGCGCTCTGGCTGCCCGGCGCGCTCCTGCGCCACACGGTATCGGTGCTGCCGCCGGCCACGCGCGACGCGATCGGCGGGCAGCTTCTGGCACAGATCACGAAGATCTCGGGCCAGCCCTGCGCAGCCGAACGCGGACCCGAGGCTCTGGCGGAACTCGAGGCGCGGCTTCTCGGGCCGGGCGGCGGGCAGATCCTGATCCTGCCGGGCGGCGTGCGGACCACGTCGCATCTGCCGGGCGGGCGCATCCTCGTCGGCAGGGACCTCGTCGAGGATCACGAGACCCCCGACGTCGTGGCGGGCTACGTTCTGGCCGAGACGCTGCGCCGCGAGGCCGAGGACCCGATGACCCGCCTTCTGCGGGCAGCCGGGACGATTGCGACGTTCCGGCTTCTGACCACGGGCAACTTCCCCGAGGCCCGCCTTGCGGCCTACGCCGAGGCCCTGCTGACGGCCGAGCCCGATCCGGTGTCCGACGAGGCGCTGCTGGCGCGCTTCGCAGAGGCCAGGGTGCCCGCCTCGTCCTATGCCTATGCCGTCGACATCACCGGCGAAAGCACGCTCGGCCTGATCGAGGCCGATCCGATGTGGCAGAACGGCGCGTCTCCGGTACTGTCGGATGCCGACTGGGTCAGCCTGCAGGGCATCTGCGGCGAATAGCGGTTACTTGGTGCCGTACATCCGGTCGCCCGCATCGCCGAGGCCGGGCACGATGTAGCCGTGCTCGTTGAGGTGGCTGTCGACCGCCGCCGTCACGATCGGCACGTCGGGATGGGCCTCTTCCATCCGGCGGACGCCCTCGGGCGCGGCCAGAAGACAGAGGAACCGGATGTTGGTCGCCCCCGCCTTCTTCAGAAGGTCGACCGCCGCGACCGAGGAATTCCCCGTGGCCAGCATCGGATCGACCACGATGACGATCCGGTCTTCCAGCTGCGTCGGCACCTTGAAGTAGTACTGCACCGGCTGCAGCGTCTCGTGGTCGCGGTAGAGGCCCACGAAGCCCACCCGCGCCGCCGGGATCAGCTCGAGGATGCCGTCCAGCAGGCCGTTGCCCGCCCGCAGGATCGACACCAGCGCCAGCTTCTTGCCCTCGATCATCGGCGCGTCCATCTCGCACAGAGGCGTCTCGATGCGCTTGGTGGTCATCGGCAGTTCCCGCGTCACCTCGTAGGCCAGAAGCAGGCTGATCTCGCGCAGGAGCTGCCGGAACGAGGCGGTCGAGGTGTCCTTCTCGCGCATCAGCGTCAGCTTGTGCTGGACAAGCGGGTGGGCGACGACGGTCAGGGTCATGCGGCTGCCTCCAGTGTCTTCAGGATCCTGTCG
This sequence comes from Paracoccaceae bacterium, assembly GCA_025458985.1. Lineage (GTDB taxonomy): Bacteria > Pseudomonadota > Alphaproteobacteria > Rhodobacterales > Rhodobacteraceae > JALORM01. The sequence goes on from JALORM010000112.1 coordinate 6,378, forward strand.
CGGGTGGCCGCATCGCAGAAGGCGGCCTCCATCGCGGTGCGGTTGAGCTTGGCGAAGACGCCCTCGTCCCAGTCGAACGCTTCGGCCAGGCGGGCGAACTCGCGCTCCATCGTGGTGTGGAAAAAGGGCGGGTCGTCGGTCGAGACCGTGACCTTCACGCCCCGGTCATAGAGCATCCCGATCGGATGACGCCGCCAGCCGGGGTAGATGCCAAGCGCGATGTTCGACCCCGGGCAGACCTCGAGCACGGTGCCCCGTTCCGCCAGTTCGTCGACCAGCGCGAGGTCCGTGGCGGCGCGGACACCGTGCCCGATGCGCTCGGCGCCCACGGCCAGCGCGTCGCGCACCTCGTCGGGGCCGTTCCATTCGCC
>JALORM010000505.1 GCA_025458985.1 Paracoccaceae bacterium
CTGGTTCAGGAAGTAGCCTTCCGAGCCCATCACCTCGACCCCGTCGTAGCCCGCCTCGCGGGCGCGGGCGGCGGCCGTCGCGATGTCGGCGATCTGCTTTTCGATCCCGTCCTCGTCCAGCTCCTTCGGCGGGAAGGGCGAGATCGGCGACTTGATCGCCGAGGGCGCGACGCATTCCGGCCCGTAGGCGTAGCGCCCGGCATGGAGGATCTGCATCGCGATCCGTCCGCCCGCGTCGTGGACACGCCCGGTCACGATGCGGTGGTTGGCGATGTCCTCGGCGGTGAAAAGGCCCGCCGCACCCGGAAACACCCCGCCCTCGCGGTTCGGAGCCATGCCGCCGGTGACGATCAGCGCAACGCCGTTCGCCGCCCTCTCGGCGTAGAAGGCCGCGACGCGGTTCCAGTCGCGCGTCTCTTCCAGCCCGGTGTGCATCGAGCCCATCAGGACCCGGTTCGGCAGTGTGACATGGCCGAGGGCGAGCGGTGCCAGAAGGTGCGGATAGGCGGTCATCGGCGGCTCCTGCGTTCCGCAGCGACCGTGGCGCGGCGCCTTGCGTTTGTCACCCCCTACGCCGCGTAACGGGTAACGCCCTCGCACCGCTCAATCGCGGCGCGCATGGCGGCAGGGCGTGCCGCCGAGGGCCATGCAGAAAAAAGGCCCGGGTCGAAACCCGGGCCAGTCCAACAGGGAGGATTCCGCGCCATGACCCCGAAGCGGACAGGGGATTCTCCACGTTACGGAACCAGTCTGTATCCGCCGGATTCGGTCACAAGAAGGCGCGCATTGGACGGATCTGGTTCTATTTTCTGGCGAAGCCGGTAAATGTGCGTCTCGAGCGTGTGGGTCGTGACGCCCGCGTTGTAGCCCCAGACCTCGTGCAGAAGGACATCGCGCGGCACCACGCCGTCGGGCGCGCGGTACAGGAACTTCAGGATGTTCGTCTCTTTCTCGGTCAGGCGAATCTTCCGGTCGCGCTCGTCGATCAGCATCTTCATCGCCGGCTTGAACGTGTAGGGCCCAAGCTGGAAGACGGCATCCTCGCTTTGCTCGTGGGTGCGAAGCTGCGCGCGGATGCGGGCCAGTAGCACGGGGAACTTGAACGGCTTGGTCACGTAATCGTTGGCGCCGGCGTCCAGGCCGAGGATCGTGTCGGCATCGGTGTCGTGGCCGGTCAGCATCAGGATCGGGCTCTTGACCCCGTGCTTGCGCATCACCCGGCACAGCTCGCGCCCGTCGGTGTCGGGCAGGCCCACGTCCAGGATCACGAGGTCGTGGTGCTGTTCCTTGATGCGCCCCAGCGCCTCGGCGCCGGACCCCGCCTCGAACACGTCGAAGTCCTCGGTCATCACCAGCTGCTCGCTCAGCGCCTCGCGCAGATCGTCGTCGTCGTCGACCAGAAGGATCTTCTTCAGAACGGCCATCGCGGCACCTATTGCTGCTGTCGCCCCCGACATGCGGAAGCCGGCGGGATCGGGCAAGGAATGTGACCGCACGCTCACGCGGTCGTGTCGGCGGGACGGAATATGTTTCAATTCCCGCGCGGTGCGACTACATCATCGGCCAGATCCATCGTCGAGCTTCTCGCCCGCGCCCGTGCCGACCTGCGCATGGGCGTGCCGGTGGTGATCGCCGAGAAGGGGCGCGCCGTGCTGGCCGCGGCGGCCGAGACGGTGGACGCCGCGCGGTTGGCGCAGATGAAGGCGATGGGCGGGCCGCTGGCGCTGGCGGTGACCGGGCGCCGGGCCGAGACGCTGAAGGCGCGTGCCTACGACGGCGACCTGGCGCGCATCGTGGTGCCCGAGGACGCCGGGCTGGCCTGGGTCCAGGCGATCGCCGATCCCGCCGACGACCTTGCCCGACCAATGAAGGGGCCGCTTGCAACCTTGCGCGAGGGCGATGCGGGCCTCGCCCGGGGGGCGCTTCTGCTGGCCAAGTCGGCCCGGCTGCTGCCGGCGGTGCTGGTGCTGGGGGTCGCCGACGGCGCCGCTCTGGCGCAGGCACGCAGCCTGACGCTGATTGACCTTGGGCTGGCGGGGCCGGAACTCGCCGGCTCGTCGCCGCTGCATCCGGTCGTGTCGGCGCGGCTGCCGCTGTCGGTCTCCGAGGCCGGGCGGCTGCACATCTTCCGCCCCGAGGACGGCGGCGAGGAACACTACGCCGTCGAGATCGGCGCCCCCCCGCGGTCCGAGCCGGTCCTGGCGCGGCTGCATTCGGCCTGCTTCACCGGCGACCTTCTGGGATCGCTGAAGTGCGACTGCGGCGCCCAGCTGCGCGCAGCGCTTGCGCAGATGGGCGAGGCGGGCGCCGGGGTGCTGCTCTACCTCAACCAGGAGGGGCGCGGGATCGGGCTTGCCAACAAGATGCGCGCCTACGCGCTTCAGGACCAGGGGTTCGACACGGTCGAGGCCAACCATCGCCTGGGTTTCGAGGACGACGAGCGCGACTTCCGCATCGGCGCGGCGATCCTGAAGGACATGGGGTTCGCCTCGGTCAGGCTTCTGACGAACAACCCCGCCAAGGTGCGGATGCTTCAGGCGCAGGGCATCGCCGTGGCCGAGCGGGTGCCCCTGAAGGTCGGGCTCACCCGGCAGAATGCCGGGTATCTGGCGACGAA
>JALORM010000506.1 GCA_025458985.1 Paracoccaceae bacterium
AACCCGCTGTAGGTGGTCTTGGGGATGTCCAGGTCACCCGGCTGCATCGCAAGCTCGGGAATGATCTCGGCCCATTTCGTGCCCTTCATCGAATGCGGCGGCCACTTGCGCATCTCCAGATCGTCGGGCGTATGGGCATCGGTCGAATAGACGACCCTGGCGCCGAACTTCCGGGCCGCTTCGACCAGGCGCTGCAGGGGCGGCACGATGGCTTTCGCCCGGGCCTGGTAGTCGGGGCCGCCGGCATCGGCGATGAACCCGCCAGGCTCGATGAACTCCCGGGCCATATCGACCAGGATGACGGCGCTCTTCCTCGGGTCGGGCATTGCGATCTCCATTGGCGGGGGCACAGGCCGAAAAAGGTAGGAGCCGCCGAACGATTCGGTCAAGCTTGGCGCCTTGCCCGTCGCGTCGGCCGTGGTCCGGTACCGGTCAGAGGCGCGCCATCGGTCAGGGCTGCCGGCCGGCGGCAACACCTGCCCGCACCCGTCGCGCCGCGGACCCGGCCCTGTCCGGATCGAAGCCGGCGCCTGCGGTCCCTGCGATGGTGCGGAAATCAGGTGTTGACCTGGAGTCACTCCACCATCGTAAGCAGCGGGTCCGCAGGGAGACAACCATGACCATTCAGGAAGCGGCGCTTGCTTCGGGCCTGAGCCTCGACACGATCCGGTTCTACGAAAGGGCTGGAATGCTGCCCGAAGTGCCGCGCGACGCGCGGGGATGGCGAACCTTCCCGCCCCCGAGATCATTGCCCAGCGCGTCGCGATCCTGCGCCTGCACGAAAAGCGCCTTGCGCGGCACCGGGCCGAGATCGAGGCCGCACAGGCCTACCTCGATCACAAGATCGCCGTGTATTCCGGCCGGACCGGCGCATGATACACTCCATGATCGTTGCCCTGCCCGACGGGACGGAGATTCCCCGGCTTGGCCTGGGGACATGGGCCATCGGCGGCCGCTGGATGGCGGGCGGGTCGCCTGCCGGCTGGGGAGAGACCGACGACGACGTATCGCGCGCGGCGATCCGCACCGCGATCGCAGCCGGCGTGCGCCTGTACGACACCGCGCAGGCCTACGGCGCGGGGCAATCCGAACGCCTTCTGGGCGATGTGGTGGCGGCACATCCCGAAGTGCGCATTGTCACCAAGGTCGGGCTGGTCGTGAACGAGGGGTCTCGCACGGTCGAGCGCGCGACCAGCGACCCTGACGAGATCGAGGCCTCTCTGGAGGGCTCGCGGCGGCGCCTGAAACGCGACCGGATCGACGTCGTCCTTCTGCACCTCAACGGCCTTTCCCCGCCAGAGGCCACCCCCGTCTTCGACCGGCTGGCGACACTTCGGGACCGCGGCGCCGGGCGGCCCGGATTTGCCGTGGTCGAGCACGCGATGAACGTCTTCTTCGCGGCAGACGGGATGACCGCGGAAACCGGCAGGCGCGGGCTTCTGCCTCTGATCCGTTCCCCGCTCGCAATGGGATTGCTCGGGGGCCGCTACCCGGTCGGCCACAGGTTCGGCCCCGATGACGTGCGCAGCACGACGACCGACTGGATGGACTACTTCAAGGACGGCACGGTGACCGGACACCACGCCGCAGCGCTGGACCGTCTGCGCGATCTTCTGACGCGCGGAGGTCGAAGCATGGCTCAGGGAGCCCTGGCATGGGTCCTTGCCCGCAACCCCCGGGCGGTCCCGGTCCCGGGCTTCCGGTCGGTCGAGCAGGCTCAGGACCTTTGTGGCGCGTTGTCTGCGGGGCCGCTAGATCCCGAAACCTTTTCTGCTGTGGAATCCGCCGTCGCGCGCCCGCCCGAAGGCTGCCCGCGGGAACGCTGATCGCATCCGGCGACAGGACCTCCCTGCAGGTCTTGCGCCGGGGTGCTCTCCCGCCCGCCCTGATCCTGCCCCTTTACAGCGCGCCCTTCGTCGAGGGGATCGCGTCGGCCTTGCGCGGGTCGGTCTCGACCGCCTCGCGCAGCGCGCGGGCGACGGCCTTGAAGGCGGCCTCGGCGATGTGGTGGCTGTTGATCCCGTGGAGCGCATCGACATGCAGCGTGATGCCGCCATGGGTGGACAGCGCCTGGAAGAACTCGCGCACCAGCTCGGTGTCGAAGGTGCCGATCTTCGCCGTCGGCATCGCCACGTTCCAGACCAGATAGGGCCGCCCCGACAGGTCGAGCGCCGCACGCACCAGCGCGTCGTCCATCGGCAGGAGGCAGGCGCCGTAGCGGCGGATGCCGCGCTTGTCGCCCAGGGCCTGCGACAGCGCCTGGCCGATGGCGATGCCGGTGTCCTCGACCGTGTGGTGGTCGTCGATGTGCAGGTCGCCCTTCGCCGCCACGGTCAGGTCGATCAGCGAGTGCCGCGAGAGCTGGTCGAGCATGTGGTCGAAGAACCCCACGCCGGTCCTGCAGTCGTACCGGCCCGACCCGTCGAGGTCGAGCGTCACGGTGATGTCGGTCTCGGCCGTCCTGCGGCTGATCTTGCCCTGGCGCATGGCGCTGCCTTTCCTCGTCCGAGGCGGCTTATAGGCGCCGCCGCGCACCATTCCAAGCGCGGCACGGCAGGAGGGCGCGCGGTGTTGCCGCGCGACCCCGGCCCTTGTGCCGCGCCTGCGCCCGCGCTGCCAGCCTTGCCGCACGGGCGGCGGCGTGGCATGGCTTGGGCGAACCGCAGGAGGCGCCGATGTCCACCCCCGTCTTCGTCCAGCTTCGCTGCCGGCCGGGCATGACCTACAGGGTGGCCGAGGCGATCCTGCTGAAGGAAATCCA
>JALORM010000507.1 GCA_025458985.1 Paracoccaceae bacterium
GAGGCGGAATCCGTTGACCTCGGGGAAGGCCGAGGCCCAGGCCCGTGCCCGCTCTTCGGCCTGCCCCAGCGTCGGCAGCGCCTCGATCTGCACCCAGGCGTCCTGCGCCCGCGCACTCCCGGCGGCCAGGAAGACCGCCGCCACAATCGCCAGAAATGTCCTTGCCATACCCTGCCCCGCCTTCAGGCGGCGTCTGCCCGTGTCCGTTTCCCGCGCGGACCCTAGCAGAGCCCGCGGCGCAAGGTAACACCCCCGCGCCCGGGTTCCGATTGACCCTTTCGTGAGTGTTGCCTATGGATGCCGCGCCCCCAGCCGGAGCGCGCCCGCATGACCCCCGAGACCGCCCCGCCGCGAAGCTTCCAGGAGATCATCCTGCGGCTCCAGACCTACTGGGCGGCGAAGGGCTGCGCGATCCTGCAGCCCTACGACATGGAGGTGGGCGCGGGCACCTTCCACCCGGCGACGACGCTGCGGGCGCTGGGCACCCGGCCCTGGGCTGCAGCTTACGTCCAGCCCTCGCGCCGGCCGACCGACGGCCGCTATGGCGAGAACCCAAATCGCCTGCAGCACTACTACCAGTACCAGGTGCTGATAAAGCCCTCGCCGCCGGACCTGCAGGACCTCTACCTCGGCAGCCTCGCCGCCATCGGGATCGACCTTGCGCTGCACGACATCCGCTTCGTGGAAGACGACTGGGAAAGCCCCACCCTTGGCGCCTGGGGCCTGGGGTGGGAGGTCTGGTGCGACGGGATGGAGGTAAGCCAGTTCACCTATTTCCAGCAGGTCGGCGGCCACGACTGCCACCCGGTCTCGGGCGAGCTGACCTATGGCCTCGAACGGCTGGCGATGTATGTCCTGGGCATAGACCACGTGATGGAGATGCCCTTCAACGACCCCGGCGCGCCGATCCCGCTGAAATACGGCGACATCTTCCGCCAGACCGACGACCCGAAGACCGGCCGGCGCATCGTCATGGCGCACCCTGCCTACGACCAGTGCATCAAGGCCAGCCACCTCTTCAACCTGCTCGACGCTCGCGGCGTCATCAGCGTGACCGAACGCCAGGCCTACATCGGCCGCGTCCGCGCGCTCGCCAAGGCCTGCGCCGACGCCTTCGTGACGACCGAAGCCGGGGGTGCGGTCGATGGCTGACTACCGGCCCGAGACCGCTCTTGAGCGACTTCTCTCCGTGGCAATCCGCATGCCCGGAGGCATCGGACGATCCGCCGGGCGGAAGCTGAGGCGCCGCTACGTCCACCGTGCCGTTAGGCACTTCGAAGCCTTCTGCGCGCGACTTTGTCCCGGCGACGTCTGCCTCGATCTCGGCGCGAACGTCGGGTCCGTCACGAAATTGCTCGCCGCCAGCGGCGCGACAGTACATGCCTTTGAGCCCGACCCCGAAACCTTCGGAGCGCTTGAGCGCAACGTCGGCACAATCGGGAACGTCGTCCTCCACCCTTGCGGCGTCGCTGCGCATCCGGCTCGCGTAGCACTCTACCGCAGGAAGCGCGAGCCCGGTGTCACCTGGGCGTCGCGTTCGACTGGATCAACGCTGATCCACGATCCGTCGCGGATCGAACTCGGTGAGGAGGTTGAGGTGGAAGTTATCGGTCTGCGGGAGTTTCTCAGCGATCTCGGCAAACCCGTGTCCATCATCAAGATGGACATCGAAGGAGCCGAAATCGACATTCTCTTCGACCCGTTCGCCAACCCGGCGGCCTACCCGGCTGCCGCGGTTTATGTCGAGACACATGAACGGCAGATGCCGAGGCAACTGCCGGACGTGCTGAGACTTCGTGCGCTGGCAGCGAAGATAGCAACCCCAGACGTTCACCTCTACTGGCACTAAAGGTTGACAATGAATGGCAAGATCGTCGCGGGTGCCATCGTGATCGCCGCCGCCGTCGCCGGCGCGGTGATGTACTATCTTCAGGTCTACGGCTTCTACGAGCCCGTTTCGGCCACCTCCGAGATCGAGGTGACGACGGTCGGCGGCACGCCCGAGCCGCTCTTCGTCGAGGGGTTCGAGGGCGTCGACGCCGAAAGCTCGCCGCTGCGCTTCCGCGCCTGCTTCACCGTGCCCGTCTCGCTCGCCACGCTGACCGAAACCTACCGCATCGCCGAGCGGCCCGTGCCTCTGATCGGCCCGCCCTGGTTCGACTGCTACGACGCCGCCGCCATTGCAGCGGCGCTGGAAGCGGGCGAGGCGGTGGCCTTCGTCGGCACGCCCGACATCCGGCCCGGGGTGGACCGCATCGTCGCCGTCTTCCGCGACGGGCGCGGCTTCGCCTGGCATCACCTGCTGATCGAACTCTTCTCGGAAGAGATCCCCGCACGGATGCAGGCCCGCGCGCGCGAGGACCTCAGGCGGCTTGTCACCGAGGGCCTTGTCGAGGCCGGACTGACCTACGCCCACGCCAGCGCCTTCTCGACCCCCCGCCGCCTGGCGCTGGCTGTGGAAGGGCTGACCGCGGAAAGCCCCACCCTGCGCGAGGAACGCAAGGGCCCCCGCGCCGACGCGCCGCCGCAGGCGATCGAGGGCTTCCTGCGCTCCACCGGCCTCGCCCGCGACCAGCTGGAGGAACGCGACACCGGCAAGGGCGCCGTCCTCTTCGCCGTGATCGACCGC
>JALORM010000113.1 GCA_025458985.1 Paracoccaceae bacterium
CCCGCCGAGGGTGCGTGCCGGCGGGGCGGCCAGAAGCCGCGCGACGGCCATCGCGGTCACCGTCTTGCCCGAACCCGATTCGCCGATGATCGCCAGGACTTCGCCGGGCGAGACCGACAGCGACATCGCCTCGACCGCGACGACGACGCCACCGGGGGTGGAGAACCCCACGCGCAAGCCGCGGACATCGAGGGTGGCTGCCTGGGTCATGTCGCTCCTGCATCGCCTAGGGAGCATGATCGGAAGAAAAGATTGTGTACGATAATGGATATCAGAATGCCGCGTTTATGTATCCTTAAATGTCCACTTCTTGAGCATCTTTCGACCCCCTCCGCCGGAAGTTTCAGCGCCTTCGCGACGAATACCCCGCAGAATCGGGATGAATCCGGCCGCTTTTCGCTGTTTTTCGGGGTCTTCCAGGGGGCCGGCAGCCGGGCCGGGCGGGCAGCAGATCACGCGTGCGAACGCGCTTTGCGGGCAGACTGACCGTGTCCGGAACAAGCCCGTTGACAGTCAGCGGCCTCGCTGCAAGCATTATTGTATACAATACTGCCGTCCCCCTCACCCGACGCAGGACGCTCATGCGGATCAAGCTGATCAATCCGAACTCGACAGCCTCGATGACGGCGTCGATGGCGCAGGCGGCCCGCCAGGTCGCGGCATCGGGGACCGAGATCGACGCGGTCACCTCGGTGTCCGGACCGGTGTCGATCGAGGGCCACTACGACGAGGCCATCAGCGTGATCGGCCTGATCGATGCGATGCGGGCCGACCCCGATGCCGATGCCTATGTCGTCGCCTGTTTCGGCGACCCCGGCCTGCTGGCGGCGCGCGAGCTGACCCACGCGCCGGTCGTCGGCATCGCCGAGGCGGCGATGCATGCCGCAACCTTCCTGTCGACGTCCTTCTCGATCGTGACCACCCTGGACCGCACCCGGATCATCGCCGAGGCGCTGGTGCGCAACTACGGAATGAGGGACGCCTGCCGCCGGGTGCGCGCGATCGACCTGCCGGTGCTGGACCTCGAGACGCCGGGCGACCGGGTCCACGAGATCATCCTGGCCGAGAGCCTGCGCGCGCTGGAGGAGGACCGCTGCGGCGCCATCGTGCTGGGCTGCGCGGGGATGACGGGGCTGGTTGACTACCTAGGCGCGCGACTGCCCGTGCCGGTGATCGACGGGGTCGTCGCGGCCGTCAAGTTCGCCGAGGCGCTGGTCGGCGCGCGGCTCTTCACGTCAAAGCACGGCGACCTCGCGTTCCCGCTGCCCAAACCCTATGCCGGCGCGATGGCGGGCTATGCCCCGTCAGGCGCCCTCGCCGGAGGCGGGGGCAAACAATGACCGGAAATCCACCCCGCCCGAGCTCTGCGACAGGTCGACCTGGGATTCGATATGCCTGAGGTGATGCGTCATCCGGTCGATCGCCAGCGCCTCGTCGCCCGCCGCCAGCGCATTGATGATCTCGCTGTGCTCGTCGCAGGAACAGGGAACCGCCCCCGGCACCTCGTAAAGCGCGATGATCAGCGAGGTGCGCGACACCAGTTCCTGCACGAAACCCGCGAGGACGGCATTCTCGGCGAGTCCGGCAAGCGCGAGGTGGAAGTCGCCCGAAAGCTGGACGCGGCGGCGCTTGTCGCGGGCAAGCTGCGCCTTCATCTCTTCGGCGACGATGCCGCGCAGCCGTTCCAGCCCGCGGTCGTCACGCCGGCGGGCGACCTTGCGGACGATCTCGCTTTCGATCGTGTGGCGGGCCTCGAACACCTGGCGGGCCTCTTCGGTGGTCGGACGGGCCACCCGGGCACCCTTGTTCGGCGTGATCACCACCAGTTTCTCGTGCGCCAGGCGCTGCAGCACCTTGCGGATGATCGTCCGGCTCACCCCGAACGCGCCGGCCAGCGCGTCCTCCTGCAAGGGCGTCGCCGGGCGCAGCTGGTGATTGATGATCGCCGCAAAGATCGCCCCATGAATGCGTTCATCGGTGCGCTGCACACGCTTGTCGGCCCGAAGTCCGTCCTGTGCAAAGTTCAATTTCGGACCTGCTCGTTGACCGCGCGACGACTGTGTCGCGCGCTGTATACAATAATGTTCATCAATCCGGTGCGCCAGACGTCACGTGAGAGATCGCCGTGCGGTTGTGGCGGTGCGTCATGACCGATGACACCGCCGTTCTCACCGTGCGGGACCTGAGCGTCGTCTTCGACACCCGCCGGGGGAGCCTTCCGGCAATCGACGCGGTCAGCTTCTCGCTGAAGCGGGGCGAGGTGCTGGGCATCGTCGGCGAATCCGGCGCGGGCAAGTCGCTGACCGGCAACGCCCTGATCGGGCTTCTGCAATCGCCCGGGCGGATTTCGGGCGGCGAGATCCGTCTGGGCGACCGGCGCATCGACGCCCTTTCGCCCGCCGCGCAGCGGCAGCTGCGCGGCAAGCGCATCGGCGCGATCTTCCAGGATCCGCTGACCAGTCTCGATCCGCTGATGACCGTGGGCGACCAGCTTGTCGAGACGATCCGCACCCACCTGCCGCTGGCCGCCGCCGGCGCCCGGGCACGGGCGCTGAACCTTCTGGCCGAGGTCGGGATCGCCGACCCGGCAAGCCGTTTCCTTCAGTATCCGCACCAGTTCTCGGGCGGGATGCGCCAGCGCATCGTGATCGCCCTCGCCATCGCCGCCGAACCCGAGGTCATCGTCGCCGACGAGCCGACAACGGCGCTCGACGTCACGGTGCAGGCACAGATCCTGGCGCTGCTGCGGCGCCTTTCCCGCGACCGCGGCACCGCAATCATGCTGGTCACGCACGACATGGGCGTGATCGCCGAGATCGCCGACCGCGTGGCCGTGATGTACGCCGGCCGGATCGTCGAGATCGGGCCGGTCGCCGAGGTGCTGCACGCGGCGCGCCACCCCTACACCGCGGGCCTGATGGGGCTGATCCCGTCGCTGGCGAAGCGGGCCGGTTGCCGCAGATCGCGGGCAGCATGCCCAGGCCGGGGCAGTGGCCGGGGGGGTGCAGCTTTCACCCGCGCTGCCGGCAGGCGGAACCGAGGTGTTCTGCCGAAGTGCCCGACCCGACGCCGACCCCCGCCGGCTTCGTCGCCTGCCACCTGTATTCCGGGGGCGCCTCCCCGCCCCCGGTGCCTTGAAGACCCAGACATCCCGTCAACACAGGAGAGACCGTCTCATGAGACTGCTGCTCAAACCCCTGATCCTGGCGGCCGGCCTGGCCGCAGCCGGGTTCTCGGCCGATGCGAACACGCTGCGATACGCCGAGTCGCAGGACATCTCGTCGATGGACCCGCACGCCGCGCGCGACGACTTCATGCTGAACCCGCGCTGGCGGAAAGCTGGGAGGTCATCTCGGCCACCGAATGGAAGTTCAACCTCCGTCAGGGCGTCACCTTCCACAACGGCAATCCCTTCACCGCCGATGACGTGATCTTCTCGTACCATCGGGCCGGCGACCCGGGCTCGCCCTTCGCCGGGCTGCTGGAGCCGATCGAGGAGGTGGTGAAGGTCGACGACCACACCGTGATCTTCAAGGTGCGGCGCCCCTACGCGCTGCTGCTGAACGACTTCGCCGGCTGGTACATCATGGACAAGGAGTTCCAGGAATCGATCGGCGCGGAAAAGCCGCTCGACCTGTCCTCGAACGCCGGTGGCGCCATGCAGACCCAGGCCAACGGCACCGGCCCGTTCCGGCTGGTCGAACGTCAGCCCGACGTCCGCACCGTGCTGGCCGCGAACCCCGACTGGTGGGACGAGCGCAAGCACAACCTCGACGAGATCGTCTACACGCCGATCACCAACAACGCGACCCGCGTCGCCGCGCTGCTGTCAGGCGAGGTCGACTTCATCCGCGATGCCCCCCCGCAGGACCTGGAGCGCATCGAGAGCACCCAGGGCATGAAGGTCATGCGCGGGCCGCACCTGCGCACGATCTTCTTCGGCATGGACCAGCAGAGCCCGACGCTGGAAGGCAGCGGCGTCGACGGCAATCCGCTGGCCAACCCGCTGGTGCGCAAGGCGATCTCGATGGCGATCGACGTCGAGGGGATCCAGCGGACGATCATGCGCGGGAACTCGAACCCCGTCGCCACCCAGCTTGCGCCGCAGATGCCGTTCTACGACGCGTCCCTCGACGTGCGCTTTCCCTTCGATCCCGAAGGCGCCAAGGCCCTTCTGGCCGAGGCCGGCTATCCCGACGGCTTCACGCTGCCGATGGACTGCCCGGCGGGGGCCTTCATCAACGACGAGCAGATCTGTCAGGCCACCGTGGGCATGCTGGCGCGGATCGGCATCACCGGGCAGCTGAACATGCACCCGCCGGTGCAGTACGACACCGGGCTGCCGGCGGGCGAATATGCCTTCTACATGCTGGGCTGGGCCGGCCTGCCGACCATCGACCCCTACAACATCTTCAGCGCCACGGTGCATTCGCCCTCGGGCGAGCTTGGCGCCTGGAACCCCAAGGGCTACTCGAACCCCGAGGTCGACGCGCTGATCATCAAGATCGGCGAGGAAACCGATGTCGCGAAGCGGCAGGAGATGATCTCGGAGGTCGTGCGCATCCAGCGCGACGAGGTGGGCAAGATCATGCTTCACCAGCAGTTCCTGACCTGGGGCATGGCCGAGAAGGTCAACGCCATCGTGCCGGGCGACCAGTACACCCGCTTCTGGTACTACACGATGAACTGAGGCACGGCCCCCGGGCGGCGCGCCGCCCGGGGTTTCCCCCTTCCTTCCGAAAGCCCGCCGATGCTGTCCCTTGTCCTGCGCCGTCTCGGCAGTGTCCTGCTGGTCATGCTGGTCGTGGCGGGCATGTCGTTCCTGATCTTCAACTACCTCGGCGACCCGGTGAACAACATCCTGGGCGTCAACGCGACGCTGGACGAACGCGACGCGCTGCGGCGCACGCTCGGCCTCGACCAGCCCACCTGGGTCCAGTTCTGGCGCTTTCTGGAACGCGCGGTCGTCGGCGACTTCGGCATCTCGTACCGCAACCGCCTGCCGGTGCTCGAGCTGATCCTGTCGCGCCTTCCGGCGACGCTCGAGCTGGTGTTCTGCGCGACGGTCCTGGCGCTGGGCCTCGGCATCCCGATAGGCGTCTACTGCGCGCTGCGTCCCCGGGGCGCGGTCTCGCGCGTCCTGCAAATCGTTGCGCTGGTCGGCATCTCGATCCCGCAATTCCTGATCGGGATGCTCCTGATCCTGATCCTGTCGGTCGAACTGCGCTGGCTGTCGGCCTTCGGGCGGGGCGAGGTGGTGCAGATCGGCTGGTGGTCGACGGGTCTGCTGACCGAAAGCGGGCGGCAGGCCCTGATCATGCCGGTGATCACGCTGGCGGTGTTCCAGATCTCGATGATCATGCGGCTGGTGCAGGGCGAGATGCAGGAGGTCATGCGCGCCGACTTCATCAAGTTCGCCCGCGCCCGCGGCCTGTCCGACCGCAGCGTCCACCTGCGCCACGCGCTGCGCAACTCCCTCTTGCCGGTGGTGACGGTGGTGGGCATGCAGATCGGCTCGCTCATCGCCTTCGCGATCGTCTGCGAGGCGGTGTTCCAGTGGCCGGGCCTCGGGCTTCTGATCCTGCAGGCGATCGAATACGCCGACTTTCCCGTGATGGCGGCCTACCTGGCCTTCGTGGGCTTCGGCTTCGCGATGATCAACCTGACGGTGGACATGATCTATCTCTTCATCGATCCGCGGATGCGCCGCGCATGACCCGCCCAGTCTCGCTGCTGCGCCGCGGCCTCGACAGCGACCTCGTCTGGCAGTTCCGGCAGGCCCCGGCGGCCGTCCTCGCGGCCGCGGTGCTCCTGGTGATGGTGGTCTGCGCCGTGGCCGCGCCGCTGATCGCGCCGCATACGCCGTTCGATCCCGGCTCGCTGAACCTGATGGACTCGCGCCTGCCGCCCGCCTGGGTCGAGGGCGGAAACCCCAGCTACCTTCTCGGCACCGACGAGCAGGGGCGCGACGTGCTGTCCACCATCTTCTACGGCATGCGCATCTCGCTGGCCGTGGGCGTGGCGGCCGTGTTGCTTTCGGTGACGATCGGCGTGACGCTTGGCCTGGTGGCGGGCTGGTTCGGCGGCTGGATCGACGCGCTGATCATGCGGATGGGCGATGTGCAGCTGTCGTTCCCGACGATCATGATCGCCTTCTTCATCGACGGGGTCGCCAAGGCGGTCATGCCGCCCGACCTGCACCAGGCGACGCGCTTCTACGTCGTCATCCTGGCGATCGGCGTGGCCGACTGGGTGCAGTTCGCCCGCACGGTCCGGGCCGCGACCCTGATCGAGAAAAACAAGGACTACGCGGCCGCGGCGCGCCTGTCGGGCGTGTCGAGCCTGCGCATCCTGTTCACCCACGTGCTGCCGAACACGATGGGCCCGGTCATCATCCTGGCCACCCTCGGCCTCGGCGTCGCGATCCTGACCGAGGCGATCCTGTCGTTCCTCGGCCTCGGCATGCCGCCCACCCAGCCTTCGCTCGGCGCTCTGATCCGGGTCGGCAACGACCTTCTGCTGTCCGGCGAATGGTGGATTTCGATGTTCCCCGGTCTTGCGCTGGTGCTTCTGGTTCTGTCCGTCAACATCTTCGGCGACTGGCTCAGGCACGCCCTGAACCCGCGCCTCAAGTGAAAGGCCAAGGCCCCGTGTCCGACCTCCTGATCACCAATGTCCGTCCCGAGGACGGCCCGGCCGCCGACATCCTGATTTCCGGCGGTCGCATCGCCTCCATCGGGCCGGGCCTTGCCGCGCCCCCGGGCTGCCCGGTGCATGACGGCAAGGGCGCCATTGCCATCGCGCCCCTGGTCGAGCCGCACGTCCACCTCGACAAGATCCTCTGGGGACTGCCGTGGCATCCGATCAACGTCCCCGCGGGACTGCGCGCGATGATCGACAACGAGGTCGAGATCCGCAAGTCGCTGCCCTGGAGCGTCGAGGACCGCGCCGGACGGCTGATGCGGCAATGCGTGGCGATGGGGTCGACCCACATCCGCAGCCACGTCGACATCTCGACGTTCTACGGGCTCGACAACCTTCACGGCGTTCTGGCCGCGTGGGAGAAGATGCAGGACGCCGTCGGCCTGGAACTGGTGGCCTTTCCGCAGACCGGCATGCTGATCGACCCTGGCTGCGCGGCGCTGATGGAAGCCGCGCTGGACGAAGGCGCAAGCGTCGTCGGCGGGATCGACCCCGGCACCATCGACGGCGACCCCAAGGGCCACCTCGACACGATCTTCGGGATCGCCGACCGCAAGGGCGCGAAGATCGACATCCACCTGCACGAGCCGGGCGAGCTCGGGCTCTACGAGATGGGCCTGATCTGCGACCGGACCGAGGCGCTGGGGCTGCAGGGGCGCGTGGTGGTAAGCCACGCCTTCTGCCTTGGCGACGGCCCGCCCGACAAGGTCGCCGCCATGATCGACCGGCTGGCGGCGCTTCAGGTCGGCATCATCTCGGCCGTCCCGGGCGAGATCGCGTTTCCGCCGATGTTCGACCTTGCTGCCCGGGGGGTGCCCTGTGCGCTTGCGTCGGACTCGATCCGCGACACCTGGAACCCGCACGGCAACGGCGACATGCTCGACCGGTGCTGGCTGTTCGCGTTCCGCAGCTGGTGCCGTACCGACGCCGAACTGCTCGCCTGCCTCGACCTCGGGACCGCGCGGGGGGCGGCGCTGCTCGGCCTGCCGGGATACGGCCTCGCGCCGGGCTGCGAGGGCAGCCTTGTCCTGGTCGAGGGCGAGAACCGTGCCCAGGTGCTGGTGGACCGGCCCGCCCGGGCGCTGGTGGTCAAGGCCGGGCGCATCGTGGCCGAGGCCGGGCGCTATGCCGGGCCGGGGGCGCCGTGATGCCGGCGGCCGTGGTCTCGGTCCGCGATGTCGGACGCAGCTTCGATGTCTCGGCCCCGCTGGTCCAGCGCCTCGTCACCCGCGCCCCGCGGCGCAGCGTCCGCGCGGTCGACGGCGTCAGCTTCGAGATCGAGGAAGGCACCACCTTCGCCATCGTGGGCGAATCCGGTTGCGGGAAATCGACGCTGACGCGGCTGGTGGCCGGCCTCGACACGCCCTCGGAAGGCGAGGTCACGCTGCTTGGCCGGCTCGGCCGCGGCCCGCGCCTGCAGATGGTGTTCCAGGACCCGGTCGGCAGCCTGAACCCGCGCTGGCGCATCGGCCGCTCCATCGCCGAGCCGATGCCCGAGCGCCTGTCCGGCGCGGCCCGCCAGGCCCGGGTGGCCGAGCTGCTGCAGACGGTCGGGCTTGCGGCGGACGACGCCGCGAAGTTCCCCCACGAATTCTCGGGCGGCCAGCGCCAGCGCATCGCCATCGCCCGCGCCCTGGCGGCCGAGGCCGACCTGCTGCTGCTGGACGAGCCGACGTCGGCGCTGGACGTGTCGGTCCAGGCGCAGGTCCTGAACCTGCTGAAGGACCTGCAGGACCGGCTGGGGCTGACCTATCTCTTCATCAGCCACAACCTTGCGGTCGTGCGCTTCATGGCGGACCGGCTGGCGATCATGTACCTCGGCCGCATCGTCGAAGAGGGGCCGGCGGGACGCCTGTTCGACGCCCCCGCCCATCCCTATACCCGCAAGCTGCTCGAGACCGTGCCGGATGTGGACAACCCCCGCCGCGCGCGCGAGACGGAAGGCTTCGAGGTGCCGAGCCCGCTCGATCTGCCCGGCGGCTGCACCTTCCACCCGCGCTGCCCGCTGGCAGGCGACCGGTGCCGGAACGAGCGCCCGGTGCTGCGCGACCGGCCGAACGGCACCCGCGTCGCCTGCCACGCCGTGACCGACTGACCGGGGCCGAGATGGACTTCGACTTCACGCGCCTGCCCGACGACGACCGCTACCGGCTGCTGACCAACTTCGTCGGCCCGCGTCCCATCGCGCTCGTCTCGACCATCGATGCCGAGGGGCGCCACAACGCCGCGCCGATGAGCTTCTTCAACGTGTTCTCTCACGAGCCGCCGATCCTGATCCTCGGGATCCAGCCGCGCGAGGACGGCAGCGCCAAGGATACCGTCGCCAACCTGCGCCGGTCGGGCGAGTTCGTGGTGCACATGGTCGACATGGCCATCGCCCGTGCGATGCTGGTGACCGGCCGCGACCTGCCCCCCGGCGAGGACGAGATCGCCCTGGCCGGCCTGACTGCGGTTCCGGCCCGCCAGGTCAGGGCGCCGCGCATCGCCGAGGCCCCCTGCGCGATGGAATGCCGGACCGAGCAGATCATCGACTATCCCCGCCGCGCCATCGTCCTCGGCCGCGTGGTCCAGATGTTCGTGCGCGACAGCTGCCTCGACCCGCGCGGCCGCTACGTGAACCCCGAAACCTACCAGCCCATCGCGCGCCTGCACGCCGACAACTACGTCACCAGCGACCGCCAGATCGTGCTTGAAGACGAGGATCCGCTCTGGCGGGGCTGACGCCTCTGCACAAATGGCGCCAGACAGGCATGGGGTCCGGCTCGCGGAA
>JALORM010000508.1 GCA_025458985.1 Paracoccaceae bacterium
CGACTTCGACGGCGACCAGATGGCCGTGCACGTCCCGCTGTCGCTCGAGGCGCAGCTGGAAGCGCGCGTGCTGATGATGTCGACCAACAACATCCTGCATCCGGCGAACGGCCACCCGGTCATCGTGCCGTCGCAGGACATCGTGCTCGGCCTCTACTATCTGTCGATCATGTCGGACGGCGAGCCGGGCCAGTATGCGTCCGACGCCAAGAAGGGCGTGCTCAAGGGCGTCTACGCCGACATGGGCGAGCTCGAGCACGCGCTTGCCGCCAAGACCATCACGCTGCACTCCAAGATCAAGTATCGCTGGCAGGGCGTGGGCGCCGACGGCAAGCCCTACCACAAGGTCTATGACACCACGCCGGGCCGCGTGATCTACCACAAGGTCTACGACACCACGCCGGGCCGCGTGATCCTGTCGACCGCGCTGCCCAAGAGCCCGAAGATCACCTTTGACGTCGTGAACAAGCCAAGCTCATGACGAAGAAGGAGATTTCGGGAATGATCGACGCCGTCTACCGCAACTGCGGCCAGAAGGACACGGTCATCTTCTGCGACCGCGTGATGACGCTCGGCTTCACCAACGCGTTCAAGGCCGGCATCTCGTTCGGCAAGGACGACATGGTCATCCCCGAGAACAAGTGGGAGATCGTCGAGGCCACCCGCGCGCTGACCAAGGATTACGAGCAGCAGTATCAGGACGGCCTGATCACGCAGGGCGAGAAGTACAACAAGGTCATCGACGCCTGGTCGAAGTGCTCCGACAAGCTCGCCCAGGAGATGATGGCGCGCATCTCGGCCGTGCGGAAGGATGACCTCGGCCGCGACAAGCCGATCAACTCCATCCACATGATGAGCCACTCCGGAGCCCGCGGTTCGCCAACGCAGATGCGTCAGCTCGCGGCGATGCGCGGCCTCATGGCCAAGCCGTCCGGCGAGATCATCGAGAGCCCGATCATCTCGAACTTCAAGGAAGGCCTGGACGTGCTGGAGTACTTCAACTCCACGCACGGCGCCCGTAAGGGCCTCGCCGACACCGCTCTGAAGACCGCGAACTCGGGCTACCTGACGCGTCGTCTGGTCGACGTCGCCCAGGACTCGATCATCACCGAGGTCGATTGCGGCACCGACAACGGCATCCGCATGCGCGCCATCGTCGATGCGGGCCAGATCGTGTCAACGCCGAGGGCGAGGTTCTCGTCGCCAAGGGCGTGATGCTGGAGGAGCAGCACCTCGACCGCATCACCAAGGCGGGCATCCAGGAGGTCAAGATCCGTTCGGTTCTCACCTGCGAGACCAAGAACGGCGTCTGCGCCACCTGCTACGGGCGCGATCTGGCGCGCGGCACCCCGGTCAACATGGGCGAGGCGGTCGGCGTGATCGCGGCCCAGTCGATCGGCGAGCCGGGCACCCAGCTCACCATGCGCACCTTCCACATCGGCGGCGCCGCGCAGATCAACGAGCAGTCGGTGATCGACTCGAACTTCGAGGGCGAGGTGAAGATCCGCAACCGCAACGTGGCGCGCAACTCCGATGGCGATCTGATCGCCATGGCGCGCAACCTCGCGGTGGTGATCGTCGGCCCGGACGGGGCGGAGAGGGCGGTGCACCGCATCGTCTTCGGCTCGAAGCTGCGCGTCGACGAAGGCGACAAGATCAAGCGCGGCCAGCGCATCGCCGAGTGGGACCCCTACACCCGTCCGATCCTCTCCGAGGTCGACGGCCTGGTGGCCTATGAGGACCTGCTGGAAGGCTCGTCGCTGTCGGAGACGATCGACGAGTCCACCGGCATCGCCAAGCGTGTCGTCACCGACTGGCGCTCCAACGCCCGTTCGGCCGATCTGCGCCCGGCGATCGTCATCCAGAACAAGGAAGGCAAGGTGCTCAAGGCGGCCCGCGGCGGCGACGCCCGCTACGTACTGCCGGTCGAGGCGATCATCTCGCTCGATCCGAACGCCACGGTGAAGGCCGGCGACGTGCTGGCCCGCATTCCGACGGAAAGCGCCAAGACGCGCGACATCACGGGCGGTCTGCCGCGCGTGGCGGAGCTGTTCGAGGCGCGTCGCCCGAAGGATGCGGCGATCATCGCGGAGAAGGCGGGCACCATCGCCTTTGGCCGCGACTACAAGAACAAGCGCCGCGTCACGCTCACCCCGCATGACGGGACCGAGCCGGTCGAGTATCTGATCCCGAAGGGCAAGCACATCCACCTGCAGGATGGCGACGTGGTCGAGATCGGGGACTACATCCTCGACGGCAATCCGGCCCCGCACGACATCCTCGCCATCAAGGGCGTCGAGGAGCTGGCGGCCTATCTCGTCAACGAGATCCAGGAGGTCTATCGCCTCCAGGGCGTGAGCATAAACGACAAGCACATCGAGGTCATCGTCCGGCAGATGCTGCAGAAGGTGGAGATCACCGACGGCGGCGACACCGACATCCTCGCCGGCGATCAGGTCGACCGGCTGGAGCTCGACGAGGCCAACGAGAAGGCGATCGCCGAGGGCAAGAAGCCGGCGTCGGGCGTGCCGGTGCTGCTCGGCATCACCAAGGCCTCGCTGCAGACGCGGTCGTTCATCTCGGC
>JALORM010000509.1 GCA_025458985.1 Paracoccaceae bacterium
GATCTCGGCCTGGTGCTTGGCGAACAGCTCCTGCGCGGCATAGGGGTCGTAGAAGTCGCGGCCCTGGCTGTTCTTGCCCGGCCCCGCATGGTCGCGGCCGACGATCATGTGGGTGCAGCCGTGGTTGCGGCGGATGATGCCGTGCCAGACCGCCTCGCGCGGACCCGCCATCCGCATGGCGAGGTTCAAGAGCGACAGGTGCGTGGTGGCGGCGGGGTACTTGTCGAGCACCGCCTCGTAGCAGCGCACGCGGGTGAAATGGTCGACGTCGCCCGGCTTGGTCATGCCGACGACCGGGTGGATCAGCAGGTTCGCCTGCGCCTCCTTCGCCGCACGGAAGGTCAGTTCCTGGTGCGCGCGGTGGAGGGGATTGCGGGTCTGGAACGCCACGATCCGGCGCCAGCCCAGCTTGCGGAAATAGGCGCGCAGCTCGTTCGGCGTGTCGCGACGGGCGCGGAAGTCGTAGTGGATCGGCGGCTGGATGCCGGTCACCGGCCCGCCCAGGTAGACCGGCCCCGCCACGTTGTGCAGGTAGTTGACCGCCGGATGCGCCAGATCGTCGGCGCCGAAGACCTTTTCCGCCTCGCGCGCCTTGTCGGGCGTCCACTTGTCGGTGACGCTGAGGATGGCAAGGATCACGCCTTCCTGGTCGCGCAGCGCGATGTCCTGCCCGGGCTCGACCGTGTCGGCGAACTTCTGGCTCACGTCCAGCGTCACCGGGATCGGCCAGAGCGCACCGTCGGCGGTGTGCATGGTCTCGACCACGCCGGTGTAGTCGGCCTCGGTCTGGAAACCCTTCAGCGGGTGGAAGCCGCCATTCATCAGAAGCTCGAGGTCGCAGATCTGGCGCGGGGTCAGGTCCCACGAGGGCAGATCGGCGGCTTCGGCCTTCAGCTTCTGGGCACTGTCGTAGGAGACGTAGAGTTCCGGGATCGGGGCGAGGTTCGGAAGGGACATGGGGTTCTCGGGGTTCTGAGGCGGCGGGACGCGCCGCGGGCCATTAGCCGAAGGCGCGCGCGGATTTCAAGCGCAAGGCAGGGTTGCGCAGCCGGAATGCCGGTATGCGGCGCGGTTCGGGCACTGTTTCAGGGCGACAGTGACCCCCGGTTGGCCTCGCGGATCGCGGCCGCGGCATTGTCATAGACGAAGGGCAGGAAGGCGAACCCGCGCGGCCCGTATTCGGGAAAGCTCACCTCGCCGCCCTCGAAGTCGTCGTTGAGGTTGATTGAGATCGCGAACCGCCGGTGCGCCGTGCCTGGCGTGGTGTTGTCGCGGTGGGGCGAAAAGTGGCCGCCCTCGGCCGCGTCGTAGCAGCCGACAAGGTAGCGCTCCATCCGGTTGGCGGAGGTCGGGGTCGGTCACGTAGGCGTCGCGCCGGCTCTTGTAGCGGGTGTCGTGGACGCCGACCGTCTTGCCGCCTTCGGCCCGCATGAAGCCCGACACCTCGCCCCCCTGTTCCTCGTAGCAGGCGATCAGGCGGGCGCAGAGTGCAGGCTCGAAGACGCGCGGCAGGAACAGGATCGGCGCCTGAAGCTCCACCCCCGCAAAGCGGTCGGGCGGGGGCAGGCGCTCCAGGCGGTCGAGCGCGGCCTCTGCCACGCGCGGCTCGGCCGACAGCACGGCGACCTCGATCATCCGCATCGTCGGGTCGATCAGCACCCAGCGCGCGCGGTAGGGACCGGCACCCTCGGCCGGCGCAGCGCCATAGAGCCGCGCGGCCTGCAGGTCGCCGTCCCAGAGGCAGCGCAGCCCAGGCACGCAGTTTCCGGGGCGTTCCGCGGCTTCGTCGGCAGGGTCCGCGGTCACGGCGAAGAAGCTTGCGAAGCGGTCGTCGAAAAGGCCGCGCCGCGCCGTCACGGCCGCAAGGACAGCCTGGCCCTCGGGCGACGTGGCGCCCGGCAGGAAGGCCAGCGCAAGGTAGCGGCCAGCGGACGTGTCCAGCGCAAAGCGTGGATTTGCGGGGGACCGCAGGGTGACGCCGGGGGCGGGGTCTCCGGCGGAAAGGCGGGCGTAGGCGATCATGCGTCCGGGCAGTGCGGCGGGGTCTTCGGGTGAACGGTCCCACCCTCGCCGCAAGCCGTCAACAGGGCATGAACGCCGCCCCGCGACGGGACCGGGTCATTCGGCCGCATCCGCCGGGGCGGCATACGCCCCGATGGCGCGCGGCGTCTCGCCGTCCTGCGCGGCCAGCCAGCGTTCGGCCTCCAGCGCGGCCATGCAGCCCATCCCGGCGCTGGTCACCGCCTGGCGGTACACGTGGTCGGTTATGTCGCCTGCCGCGAAGACGCCCGGGATCGTCGTTTCGGTCGTGCCCGGCTTCACGACGACGTAGCCGCCGTGATGCGTGTCGAGCTGATCCTTCACCAGTTCGGACGCCGGCGCATGGCCGATCGCCACGAAGAAGCCGGCGCAGGGAACCTCGCGCGTCTCGCCCGTCTCGACGTGGCGCAGCCGCACCCCGGTCACCCCGGCGCCGCCGGGCTCGCCCAGCACCTCGTCGACCGCATGGTTCCAGATCACCGCGACCTTGGGGTTCTTGAACAGCCGGTCCTGCATGATTTTTTCGGCGCGCAGGCTGTCCCGGCGGTGGACCAGCGTGACCTTCGTCGCGAAGTTGGTCAGGAACAGCGCCTCTTCGACCGCGGTGTTGCCGCCGCCGATCACCACGATCTCCTTCCCGCGATAGAAGAACCCGTCGCAGGTGGCGCAGGCCGAGACGCCGAAGCCCTTCAG
>JALORM010000510.1 GCA_025458985.1 Paracoccaceae bacterium
ACCAAGCGCATCCTCATCTTCTCCGATGCGGGCGGCACGGGACGTTCCTACCACGCGAGCCTTGATGTCCCCAACCAGCAGCAGCGCGTCCACCTGCTCTTGGAGCCGGGCTGGAGGGCCGATCGCGCCATCCAGGGGCTCGGGCGCACCCACCGCACGCATCAGGCTTCAGCGCCCCTGTTTCGGCCTGTAACGACCGACTGCAAGGGTGAACTGAGGTTCACCTCGACCATTGCACGTCGCCTCGACAGCCTTGGCGCGCTCACCCGCGGTCAGCGGCAGACCGGAGGACAGAACCTGTTCGATCCGGCCGACAACCTCGAAAGCGAGTATGCCAAGGCCGCGCTCGTCACCTGGTTCCATCTGCTCGTCGCGGGCAAACTCACCAGCACCACACTGGACGATTTTGAGGAGCGCACCGGTCTTGCGCTTCTCGACGCAGACGGGGTCATCAAGGAGGACCTGCCGCCGATCCAGCGTTGGCTCAACCGGCTTCTGGCACTTCCTATCGGGCACCAGAACGTCATCTTCGATGAATTCCTCGCGCTTGTCGAAACCCGGGTCGCCGCCGCCCGCGATGCCGGCACCCTCGATATCGGCGTCGAAACGATGCAGGTCGAGACCGCGACCATCCTCGAGGACACGCTGCTGCGCACCGATTCCGTGAGCGGCGCGACCTCGCACCTGCTGACGATCGAGGTGGCGAGGCGGCGCAATCCTGTGACGCTCGAGCGGGTGCTCAAGCTTGCTTCCGCCGATACTACCGCTGTGTTCTTGCGCAACGGCCGTTCAGGCAAGGTTGCGCTCAGGACCAAAGCCCGCTCCGGCATGACCGAAGAGGGCACGCCGGTCCCGCGTGTCGAACTGCTCCGCCCGACGCGGCGCGAGTTTCTGCGCGAACATGACCTCTTTGAAACCGCGTGGGAGACTTGCGACCAGTCGGTCTTCGCGGCGGCCTGGTCGGCCGAGGCCGAGGAAGCGGCTCAAGCAGTCGATACTGAGATCATCCGTATCGCGACCGGCCTCCTGTTGCCGATCTGGTCGGCGCTTCCTTCCGATCATCTGGCGGTCAACCGGATCGTCGATGCCGAAGGCAAATCCTGGCTCGGGCGCATGGTGTTTCCCGAGCATGTCGGGAAACTGGTGAAGGATCTCGGCGTCGAGACACCGGCCCCACTCAGCCCGTCAGAGACCCTCCGGGCGGTCCAGGCCGGTGGATCCATCGCGCTGGTGCGCCCTGTCCCCTGCGAACTCAAGCGCTCGAGAGTGAACGGATCGTGGCGGATTGAAATCACCGGCGCACCCGCCAGCCAGCTTGCCTGGTTCAAGTCACTCGGGTGCTTCACCGAGGTCATTCAGTACAGGACGCGGCTGTTTGTGCCGACCGAGAAGGCTGAAGCCATCATCACCGCTCTCATCGGTGCCCCATAGGACACAGAGACCCCTGAAGAGGAAAGGGGAGGGGGAGTGGATGGGGTGGATCCGGGGAGGTTTTCGCCGGGCCACATCCAGGAGAATGACGATGGAACAGATGATTGACATCCCGCAGCTTGCCGGAGATATCGAGGCACGCGGACTGCTGCAGAACCTGTGTGTCACGGCGCTGAAGAAGCCCCGCGGGCACTACGCCGTTCTCGCCGGCGGCCGCCGTCTCGAGGCGCTGCAGCTGCTCGCTGCAGAGGGTCGTATCGACAAGGACATGGAAGTGTCCTGCAAGGTGCTCGAAGGCGATGATGCAACGCTGTCGGAAGCCTCGCTTGCCGAGAACTTCCAGCGCGTCAACATGACCCCGACCGATGAATGCCGCGCCTTCCAGCACTTCATCGGCGAAGGCTGCGACCTCGATGCCGTCGCCAAGCGCTTCGGTGTCACCCGCCGTTTCGTCGAAGGGCGTCTCCGGCTCGCGGGCCTTGCCGATCCTGTTTTCGAGGCACTCGCCGAAGGTCGCATCACTCTCGACATGGCCAAGGCCTATGCCACCACCGGCGATCAGGCCAAGCAGACCCGGGTGTTCGAGCAGTACGGCAACTACAGCTACACCACGCCGGATCAGGTGCGCCGTGCGATTGCCGGCGACGCCCTCAAGGCAACCGACCCGATCGCACAGTTGGTCGGTGAGGATGCCTATGTTGCCGCAGGGGGCACGATCGAGCGCGAACTCTTCAGCGAGAACGGTGACCGCTGGTCCGATCCCGAGATCGCGCAGGGGCTGGCGGCAGCTATCATGGAAGCCGAGGCCAAGCGCCTTGGCGAAGAGCAGGGCCTTGCTTGGGTCCGGCCGGTGGCTTCGGCGCACATCTACAACGCGACCGACGGGCTCTACCGCGTCAATCTTCCCAAGCAGCCGATGTCCGAGGCCGAGGAGGCCCGGGCGGATGCCATCCAGACCCGGATGGACGAGATCGGCGACGAGCTCGACAGCGGCGAGCTCGACGACGAGGCCGGCAGCGCGCTCGAGGCCGAATACGACAAGCTCGAAGACGAGTGGAACGAACTTCAGCGTCGGCCGACGATCCTGCCCGACGACCTCAAGGGCCAGATCGGCACGTTCCTGACCCTCGCCTCGGACGGCAAGATGGTGCTGGAGACGACGTACTTCAGCGAAACCCCGATGCGCGATCCGGGCGACGAGCACCGCCGCCCGAGAAGATCGCGCCGGGTGGCAAGCCGCTGAGCGCTCGGCTTTCCGATGAACTCGCGATGCAGCGCAGGGACATCCTTGCGGCGGCCCTGCTCGCCGATCCGGCACTCGCGCTCGACTATGCGCTGTTCGCCATGATCGATGGGAACCGCGGGTACGAGCGCTACGGGACCACGATGAAGGCGGCGCGCCCGAATGACCCGGTCATCGGGAAGGATTGCGAACCGACCCCGGCCCGCATTGCGATCGAACGGGCACGCGATGCGCTCGATACGGCCTGGACCGAGGCCGGCGACGTGGTCGCACGTTTCGAGGGCTTTCGCGCGCTCGATGACGCACGCAAGGCCGCTTGGCTCGCGCTGATGGTGGCCGGATCCATCGAAGCAAAGCCCGACTATTCGGACACGACGAACCCGCTTCACGCGCGTCTCGCCGGCATCCTCCACATTGAGCCTGCGCAATGGTGGCGCCCCACGTCCACCAACTTCTTTGACCGCGTCTCGAAGGGGACGCTGCTCGCGCTCCTCACCGAGATCGGCGGGGAGGTGCTGGCGGCACGCTATGCGGCCTCGAAGAAGCCTGAAGTCTCGGCCGCCTGCGAGAAGCTGTTCGCCGGTGAAGCCATTACCGAACCCGCGATCAAGGACGCTGCGCTGGCATGGGTGCCCGATGCGATGCGGTTCGACATCGCCCGTGCGGCGGTGATTGACGAAGACGAGGACGATTGCAGCGACGCCCACGAGGATCCCGAAGATGATCCTGCCGAGGACTGCGGCGACGATCAGAACGACTTCGAGGTCGAGCACCCCGACGAAACGCTCGAAGCCGCCGAATAACGCTCTCTCCTGGGCGTCCCTGCGGGCAGCTCGGCTTCGGCCGGGCTGCCCCTTTTTTCGTCATAGCCCGTCACTCGGGCCAGTCCGACAAAGGATTACATCATGGCAAAGACCTTCTCGCGCCGGACAGCCGGCAAAGGAGCCCGCCGCGACATCGCCGCCGAAATCACCACCCTCATTCTTTCCAAGCTCGAGCAGGGCGTCATGCCCTGGGTGAGGCCTTGGAATGCCACTCAAGGCGGGGGGAGGCCGCTTCGCCATTGCGGCACGGCCTATACGGGCATCAACACGCTGTTCCTGTGGGCCATGGGAGACGCCATGGGCTACAGCAGCCGCTACTGGATGACCTACCGGCAGGCCGAAGCCCT
>JALORM010000114.1 GCA_025458985.1 Paracoccaceae bacterium
GCTGGAGGCGGCCGGCGTGCCCACGGGCCGCGTGCAGGACATGGCCGAGGCGCTGGCCGACCCGCAGGTGCTGGCGCGGAACATGGTGCTGCCGGTCGCGCCCCGCCCCGGCGGGCCGGCCTTCGTCGCCGCCGGCAACCCGATCAAGATGAGCACGCTGGCCGAGCCGGCCGGCCATGCGCCGGCCCCCGCGCTGGACGGCGACCGGCAGGCGGTGCTGGACTGGCTTGCCGCCGTCGAGGCCCCACCGTGAGACTCATGCGGGGCGTCCGGCGCGGCCGGGGCCGGCCAGCGGCCCGAGGAGGAGCGCCAGAAAGCCGAGGTTGCCCAGCACGTTGACCGGCGCCCCCGCGGCCAGCGAGCCCGCGCTGTCCAGCGCGAACCAGACCAGGACCGAACCGGTCCAGATCCGCCGCGTAAGGTCGGGCATCCGCGCCATCCCCTCGCCGGCCAGCAGCCAGAGCGCCCAGCCCCAGCCCGCGAGGACGCCGCCCGAGATCGCGGCGAAGACCCGCGTTTCGGCTGCGGCCATCACCTGCGCGCCGTCCGGCGGCCAGACGACGAGGTCGGCGACCATCCGCGTCAGCCCAGCGGTCGCCGGATGGGCGCCCAGCGCCAGAACGACGCCCGAGGCGATCACGGCGGCGGCGCCTGCCTTCATCCATGTCTGCTGTCCGGTCAGGGTCATCGCTTGCCTCCTTCTGGTTTGCCGTGGCCAGCATTGCCTCCCCGCCGGGTGAAACCAATTACCTGCAGGGTAAGTGCCTTTCCTCCCCGACAGGGGTTAGGATCGCGGGTCTGGAGGCACACCGAATGACCGATTTCGCCCAGTCGCTCCGCCGCTGGCGCCGCGCGCGCCGGATGAGCCAGCTTGACCTTTCGGCCGAGGCGGAGGTGTCTTCGCGCCACATCGCCTTCCTGGAAACGGGCCGCGCACGGCCTTCGCGCGCGATGGTGTTGCGGCTGGCCGAGGTGCTGGAGGTGCCGCGGGCCGAACGCAACGGCCTGCTGAATGCCGCGGGCTTCGCGCCCCACTATCCCGACCTTGGGCTCGATGCCGACGAGATGACACGGGTGCGGGCGGCGATGGACTGGACGATCCGGCGTCATGCGCCCTACCCCGCCGTGGTCATGGACCGGCTCTGGCGTCTGGTCGCGCTGAACGCCCCTGCACGGCGGCTGTTCGGCGGGTTCGGGCTGACCGAGGGCGCAAGCCTCCTGGACACCATGGCCTCGCCCCTGGCGGCGCAGGCGATCGAGAACTGGGGCGAGGTCGGCCACCACACGCTGCGGCGGCTGAGGGCCGAAAGCGCGCGGGCGGGCGGCATCGCCGAAATCGACGCCGCCGCGGCGGCGATGGCGCAGGACCCCGCGATCGCTGCCTTCGTGCCGCCGGAACGGCCGGTCGCGGTGGTTCCTACGATCTACCGCGCGGGCGACCTCAGGCTGTCGCTGTTCTCGACCTACGCGCAGTTCGGCGCTGCCGAGGACGCAGGCCTTGCCGACCTGAAGATCGAGCTGATGTTTACTGCCGACGCCGAATGCGAGGCGGTCCTGCACGGGATGGAAGACTGCGCGTGACGGGTGCACAGGCGCGGAGGTCTCTCTATGCTCTGCCCGTGGGAGGCGCCGCATGATCCTGATCGGGCAATACGATTCGTCCTTCGTCCGGCGCGTCGGAATCGCGCTTGGCCTTTATGCCCTGCCGTTCGAGCACCGGCCCTGCTCGGTCGCGGGCGACTTCGCCCGGCTGCAGGAAGTCAGTCCGCTGGGCCGGGTTCCGGTCCTGGTGCTGGACGACGGCACGGCGATGACCGACACCTTCGTCATCCTCGATCACCTCGACTCCCTGGTGCCCGAAGCCCGCGCGCTCTGCCCGCGCGCAGGCCCCCTGCGGCGCGAGGTGCTGCGGGTCTCGGCGCTGGCTTCGAGACTGATGGACAAGGGGGTCTCGGCCTTCTACGAACGCGCCTTCCATGCAGCGCCGTCCGAGGCCTGGCTTGCCCGCTGCCACGCCCAGATCGCAGCGACGCTGGCACGGCTGGAGGCCGAACGCGCCGCGGCCGCCACGCCGTTGTGGTTCGGTGCGGGGCTGACCCATGCCGACATCGCGGTCGCCTGCGTCCTGCGCCACCTCGCAGAGTCCGACCCCGGCCTTGCCGACCTCTCCGCCTGCCCTGCGCTGTCTGCGCATGCCGCGGCACTGGAAGCCATGCCGGTCTTCCGCGAGGTCTTTCAGCCGTTCCGTCCTCCGGCATGAGACCTGCCGCTCAGCCGTCCTCTGCGGCGCGGGTGACGGCCTCGATCCGGTTGCCATCGGGATCCGATAGGAAGGCGGCATAGTAGACCGGGCTGTAGTCGGGGCGGAGGCCGGGGCCCCCGTCGTCACGCCCGCCTGCCGCGAGACCCGCCGCATGGAACGCGCGGACCGCCGCACGCCCCGGTGCCCGGAAGCAGACATGGGCGGCATGGGGCGCCCCCGGGGGCGTGTCGGACCGGATGATGGTGAAGTCGTCGCAGCCGTGGCGCTCGTAGCTGGCGCTGCGCCCGTCGACCGACTGCGGCACGATCCCAAGCGGCGCCAGCGCGGCATCGTAGAACCGGCGCGCCCGGTCAAGGTCCGTCACGGCAAGCGTGAGGTGGTCGAACATCGGGTCGGAGAGGCTCGCGGGCGGGGTGTCGGGCGGCTGCTCGGCCATGGGGTTTTCCCTTGCAATGGTGATGCCCGGAGAAACCGGCCGCGGCCGCAGCGGTTCCCGCGGCGGGGGATGACGCGGAAAGACCGCGAACCGCCGCCTGCCGGTCTTCCCCTTGCGGTCCGGAACGCTACAGTGCGGCGCAACAGGCAGGATGCAGGCGCAGCATGACGGACCCTCTGGTGATCTTCACTCCCTCGGGCAAGCGGGGCCGGTTCCCTGTGGGCACGCCGGTACTGACGGCGGCGCGCCAGCTTGGGGTCGACCTCGATTCGGTCTGCGGCGGGCGCGGGATCTGCTCGAAATGCCAGGTGGCGCCGGCCTTCGGCGAGTTTCCCAAGCACGGCGTGACGGTGTCCGAAAACGCCCTTTCGGCCTGGAACGAGGTCGAGGCCCGCTACGACCGGGTTCGCGGGCTGGCGGAGGGCCGGCGGCTCGGCTGCCAGGCGAAGGTGATGGGGGACGTCGTGATCGACGTGCCGCCGGAAAGCCAGGTCCATCGCCAGGTGATCAGGAAGCGGGCCGAGATGCGGCCGATCACGCTCGACCCCGCGACGCGGCTCTTCTACGTCGAGGTGGCCGAGCCCGACATGCACGAGCCCTCGGGCGACTTCGAACGCCTGTCGCGCGCGCTGGAGGAGCAGTGGCAGATCAAGGGGATCGAGGCTGATCTTGATATCCTTCGCAAGCTCCAGCCGACGTTGCGCAAGGGCGACTGGAAGGTGACGGTTGCGATCAACACCGGTCACGCGGACGGGCGGCAGCGGGTGATCGACGTCTGGCCAGGCTACTTCGAGGACCGGCTTCTCGGACTAGCGGTCGATGTGGGCTCGACCACGGTCGCCGCGCATCTGTGCGACCTCTTCGACGGCACGGTGCTGGCCTCGTCCGGCGTCATGAACCCGCAGATCCGCTTCGGCGAAGACCTGATGAGCCGGGTAAGCTACGCGATGATGAATCCCGGCGGCGACGCCGAGATGACGCGCGCCGTCCGCGCCGCCATCGACACGCTGGCCCGCGAGGTCGCCGCCGAAGCCGGCGCCGACCCCGGCCTGATCGTCGAGACGGTCTTCGTCTGCAACCCGGTGATGCACCACCTGCTGCTGGGGATCGACCCGGTGGAGCTGGGCCAGGCGCCCTTCGCGCTGGCGGTGTCGGAAAGCCTGTCCCTCGCGGCGCGCGAACTTGACCTCGGCTCGATCCATCCCCGGGCGCGGACCTACATCCTGCCCTGCATCGCCGGCCACGTCGGCGCCGATGCCGCGGCCGTGGCGCTCAGCGAAGAGCCTCAGAACGGCGAGGCGCTGTCGCTGGTGGTGGACGTGGGCACCAACGCCGAGATCCTGCTTGGCAACCGCACGCGGGTGCTGGCCTGCTCCTCGCCCACCGGCCCCGCCTTCGAGGGCGCCCAGATCAGCGCGGGCCAGCGCGCTGCACCCGGCGCGATCGAACGGGTGGAGATCGACCCCGTCACGAAGGAGCCGCGCTTCCGGGTGATCGGCTGCGACCTCTGGTCGGACGACCCCGCCTTCGCCGCGGCGACGGCAGCGACGGGCGTCACCGGCATCTGCGGATCGGGGATCATCGAGGCGGTGGCCGAGATGCGGATGGCGGGCATCCTCGATCCCTCGGGCCTGATCGGCTCGGCCGAACAGACCGGGACGCCCCGCTGCCTGCCCGAGGGGCGGACCCATGCCTACCTGATCCATGACGGCACCGGCGCCGGCGGCCCGCGGATCGCCGTCACGCAGGGCGACATCCGTGCGATCCAGCTTGCGAAGTCGGCGCTCTATGCCGGAGCGC
The DNA here is from genome assembly GCA_025458985.1 of Paracoccaceae bacterium. Classification (GTDB taxonomy): domain Bacteria; phylum Pseudomonadota; class Alphaproteobacteria; order Rhodobacterales; family Rhodobacteraceae; genus JALORM01. The sequence goes on from JALORM010000114.1 coordinate 4,500, forward strand.
GGCTGCTGATGGACGAGATGGGGGTCGACCGGGTCGACCGCGTCGTGCTGGCGGGGGCGTTCGGCGCGCATATCTCGCCGAGGCATGCCATGGTGCTGGGCATGATCCCGGACTGCGCGCTGGACCACGTGTCGAGCGCGGGCAATGCCGCCGGGACCGGCGCCCGCATCGCGCTTCTGAACAGCGCCGCGCGGCGCGAGATCGAGGCGGTCGTCCGGCGCATCCACAAGGTCGAGACCGCGATCGAGCCGCGCTTTCAGGAACATTTCGTGGCCGCCAATGCGATTCCGCATGCGACCGACCCCTTCCCCGAACTGTCGCGCATCGTCCAGCTGCCGGCGGTGTCGTTCAACGCAGCCGGCAGCGGCGGCGGCGAAGGCGGCCGGCGGCGCCGGCGGGGCTGAGGGGTGCCGGACACGGCCGAGGCGAAGCCCGCGCGGTCATGGCGGCACGAGGCCCTGTTCGCGGGGCTCTGCTTCGCGGCCGCAAGCGCCATCCCCTTCCTGCCGCCCGAGGCGCAGGCGCGCTATGCGGCCACGGGGTTCGGGGCGCCGCCGCTGCTGATGCTGGCGGCCGCAACCGTGGCCGGCACCGCGGCGCTCTGGTCGCTGCGCCGGGGCGGCTTCTTCGCCCAGCCCTCGTCTGGCGGCGGCATGGCGCGCGCGGTCTATACCGGCGCGGCGCTGATCCCCGTGGCGGTCGCCATCGACCTGGCCCGGCCCTACCCGCGCGACCTCAACGTGCCCTGGCCCGAGGCCTGGCTCTACTACCCCTCGATCGCCGTCGTCGCCGTTGCGCTGCTGCACCTCGTGCCGCTGGCACTGGTCCACGCGGTCTTCCGGCGGGCCTGGCCGGCGATCCTTCTCGCCGCCGCGGTCGAACCCGGCCTCCAGCTTGCGGCCGGCGCGACCCCGCTTCCCGTCCCCGCGTCCGGCCTTGCCCTTGCCGTGGTTCTGGTCGAGCTTGCGCTGCTGCGCCGCCACGGGATCCTCGTGGCGCTTGCGTTCCGCCTTACCTACGCCCTCGGGTGGCACGTGCTCTGGGGGGGCGCGCGGCTCGCGCTCGGGATCGGCGGGCCTTGACGGGATTTGCCCCGCCAAGTATCCCCGAAAGCGCGCGGGTGTAGCTCAATGGCAGAGCAGAAGCTTCCCAAGCTTACGACGAGGGTTCGATTCCCTTCACCCGCTCCAGCCCCTTCCACCGGCACATTGCACGAAAAAGGGCGCCCCGAGGGACGCCCTTGTCAGTTTCGTTGCCGGACCCGCCGTCAGTAGTCCGTCTCGCAGTAGAACGTGACCAGGTCGAAGGCGACCGCGGCCGCCGTGGCCTGGTTGTTGATGAAGGCGTTGATCATCGACAGCAGCGTGCCCGACTGCGGCAGGACGGTCGCGTTGCCGGACAGGGTTCCTGTCGCGTTGTGGTTCGTGTTCAGGCGCCGGACGTGGTAGTGCACGGTCCCGGCCACGTTCGGCGGGGCAAACAGGTTCAGCTCGTAGAGATCGACCGACGCCGTGCGCGCCGGGAAGTCAGCGCCAAGATCGATGGGCGTCTGGAAGGACGACCCGCCATAGACGATGTGCATGTTCGACATGCTGCCGTTGAAGCCGATGCCGACGGCGTTCGTCAGCGCCGTGATCGCCGTGGTGCCGGTCGGCGCCGAAGACGCCCCGCGCGGCCCCATGAAGAAGTTCGCGTCGGCCGTGTGCGCGGC
>JALORM010000115.1 GCA_025458985.1 Paracoccaceae bacterium
CGGTCCTTCAGCAGCGCCTCGGTGCGGCGGATCTCGGCCTCGCCGGGCAGGAAGGCGAGGATACCGCCCTGGGTTTCCTCCCACGCCTCGGCGATCAGGCCCGCCATGGCGGGTTCGAACCGGTGGTCACCCAAGGGGCGGGGCAGCCAGCGCGTCTCGACCGGAAAGGCGCGACCCTCGGCGGTCACCACCGGCGCCCCGCCCAGAAGCGCCGCGACCGGCGCGGCATCGAGCGTGGCCGACATCACCAGCAGCGCAAGGTCGGGCCGGAGGGCCTGTCGTACCTCCCACGCGAGTGCAAGGCCCAGATCGGCGTTCAGCGAGCGTTCGTGGAATTCGTCGAAGATCACCGCGCCGATGCCGTCGAGCCCGGGGTCGGACTGCAGCATCCGGGTCAGGATGCCTTCGGTTACCACCTCGATCCGGGTGGCGTCCGAGGTTCGTGCCTCGCCCCGGATTCGGTAGCCGACGGTGCCGCCGACGGCTTCGCCCAGGGTTTCGGCCATGCGCTCGGCAGCAGCACGGGCGGCAAGGCGGCGCGGCTCGAGCATGACGATGCGGCCACGTACCCGGCCCGACCCCAGCAGCGCCAGCGGCACCCGCGTCGTCTTGCCGGCGCCGGGCGGCGCCTGAAGCACGGCGCGCCCTTCGGCTCGCAGGGCGGCGAGCAGGTCCGGCAGGACGGCGTCGATGGGCAGGTCGGTCATCGCCGCCGTTATGGCGGCTTGGCGGCACCATGGCCAGCCCGGCGTCCGGGGCCGGGCCGCCGCCGACTCGCGCCATCCGCGAAGGCGTCTGTGCCCACGGCTGGTGGTTTCGGGTCAGGCCAGGCGCCGGCTCTGGACAAGGCCGGAGGGGGCCGGGCATGAAGGCGTGGCCGCGCACAGGGCGCGCGGCCGGCAGGAAGGGATGCCCGCCATGGCCGACATCGAGGCGCTCGCGCAAGGTGTCCTCGCGGGCGACCGCCGGGCGCTGGCCCGGGCGATCACGCTGGTCGAAAGCGGGCGGGCCGACCACCGTCGTGACGCGGCAACCCTGATCGACCGCCTGTCGAAGTCGGGGCGCGAGGCGCTGCGGATCGCGCTGTCAGGCCCCCCCGGCGTCGGCAAGTCGAGCTTCATCGAGGCCTTCGGCCTGATGCTGACCGCCCGCGGCCTGAAGGTCGCGGTGCTGGCCATCGACCCGTCCTCGACGCGGTCGGGAGGCTCGATCCTGGGCGACAAGACCCGGATGGAACGGCTGTCGCGCGACCCCAGCGCCTTCATCCGCCCCTCGCCATCGCAGACCGAGCTCGGCGGCGTTGGCCGCCGCACGCGCGAGGCGGTGGCGCTCTGCGAGGCGGCGGGCTTCGACGTGGTGCTGGTCGAGACGGTGGGCGTCGGCCAGTCGGAGACGCTGGCCGCGGAGATGACCGACCTCTTCGTGCTGCTGATCGCGCCGGCGGGGGGCGACGAGCTGCAGGGCGTGAAGCGCGGGATCATGGAGATGGCAGACCTTATCCTGGTCACCAAGGCCGACGGCGACCTCTTGCCCGCGGCGCGCCGCACCTGCGCCGACTATGCCGGCGCGCTGCGGCTGCTGCGCCGCCGGCCACAGGACCCCGACGGCTTTCCCCGCGCGATGCTGGTTTCGGCGCTGGCCGACGAGGGCCTGGCCGAGGCCTGGGCGGCGATGGAGGCGCTTTGCGCCGAACGCCGGGCGGGCGGGCATTGGCAGGCGCGGCGGCGCGCGCAGGCCCAGGGCTGGTTCGAGGCCGAGGTCCGGCAGGGTCTGCTGGCACGGCTGGCCGCGGACCCCGGTCTCGCGCGCCGGCAGGCCGCGCTGGGCGAGGCCGTCGCGCGGGGCGAGCTTGCGCCGTCCCGGGCGGCTGCGCAGCTTCTTGCCGCATTCGATGGCGGCAGCACGGACGGGTGCGGCTGAAGTTCGCCCACATCCGCAATCCCGCCGATAGTCCCCGCGCAGGAGCAATGCCCCAGATATAGCGTCCGGGTCGGCCTTTCCTGCGTGTGACCGATGCCGGTTGTTTACGCGGCAGTTGATTTTCCGGCGCGGATTGCCTCATTTGCGCTCGATTCCAAACAAAGAACTGCGCGGTTCCTTCCCTATGACGGATAGTCGAGGTGCTCTGAGCCGGGAATCGGATTCGCCCCGCATGGCGGTCGGTCTTCGGCAAGGCGCGTCTCGGCCAGGGTCGAATGCGGGGTGGCGCGACCGTCGCCCGAGCCGAGAGGAGACGGAACGAGGTGCAGGGATCCGACGCCTGCCTGGACTCCATCGAACGGGCGATGTCCGCCGCGTCGAGCCCGCTGTCGCGTGCGCTCCGCGATCTGGGCAGCCGTATCGGGAACCGGGGCGTCTGCCTGCTGATCGAACACGAGGAACTGGGCGAGACGCTGATCGCCGACCGCAACTGGGCCTGGGACAGGGCCGACACGCTGCGCAACCGCGACCACTTCACGCTGGTCGACCTGCGGCAGGACCAGGACTTCCGCCGCTTTGCGGTGCTGGTCGAACCGCTGGGGGCCGAGGCCGAATTGGACGAGAAGGGAATGCAGCTGACGCTGGCCGCGCTGGGCGTGACGCGCGCGCTGGCCGAGATCGCGGGGTCGTTCGAGGGGACGGCGCCTGCGGGAATGGAAACGGGCGCGCCGCCGCGAGCACAGGCTGTGTGATGCGGCGGCCGTCTGCTGGGTGAGGGTGGAAATCGAGATGACCGAGATTCAGAACGACGAGGGGGCCGGCACTGCGGGTGGCGCGGTGCAGGACGGGATCGCTGGCGATTCGGTTCCGCGCGTCGGCGTGCGCGCCTCTGACAGCGCGCTCATGCGGATGGGAACTGGCCCGATGGCTGCGCTGGCGGCCGAATTCGGCGAACTGCGCGGCATGATGGACAGGCTGGGCGACGCGCTCGACGAACGCTCGGCCCGGCGGCTTCAGGTGATCGAGGCGCAGCTCAACGACTTTTCGGCCACGATCACCATCGTCGGCCAGGTGAAGGCGGGCAAGACCTCGATCATCAACGTGCTGGCGGGTGCGCCGGGGCTTCTGCCGTCCGACGTCAACCCCTGGACCTCGGTCGTCACGACGTTGCACCTCAACAAGCCCGCGCCGAAGAACACGCGGGCCGAGTTCCGCTTCTTCGACCGGGGCGAATGGGACCGTCTGGTGCGCGGCGGCGGACGCCTGGGCGAGATGGCGGGCCGCGCGGGCGCGGCCGAGGAACTGCGCGAGATCGAGCGGCAGATCCTCGAGGTCCGCCGCAAGAGCCAGGAGCGGCTGGGCCGCAACTTCGAGCTGCTGTTGGGCCAGCGCCACAGCTACGACTACCTCGATACGCCGCTGATCGAGCGCTATGTCTGCCTTGGCGACCCCGACGATCCGGCGCTGGAGGCCAACAAGCAGGGCCGCTTCGCCGACCTCACGCGTTCGGCTGACCTTTATCTTGACGTGCCGCAGTACCCGACGGCGATCTCGCTTCAGGATACGCCCGGCGTCAACGACCCGTTCCTGATGCGCGAGCAGATCACGCTGCGCGTGGTCCGCAATACCGAGCTCTGCGTCGTGGTCCTCAGCGCCAACCAGGCGCTGAACACGGTCGACCTGGCGCTGATCCGGCTGCTCTCGACGCTCGAGAAGCGGCAGGTCGTGATCTTCGTGAACCGGATCGACGAACTGGAACAGCCCTCGACCCAGGTAGCCGAGATCCGTGAATCGCTCGTCAGCACGCTGACCCGGCATGGCGTCGGCGGCACCGCCGACATCGTCTTCGGCAGCGCCAAGTGGGCCGAGGCGGCGCTGGGCAACAGCCTCGACGACCTGTCGAAGGCCAGCATCGACACGCTGTTCGACTGGGCGCCTATGCCTGGAAGCTGTCCGGCATCCCGACGCTGGTCGAGGCGCTGGGTGAGCGCGTGGCCGAAGGGGCGGCGGCGCGGGTGCTCGAGAAGGCGCGCAAGCAGCTCAAGAACATCGTGGCGCAGTCGCTGGCGACGAGCATGGCGGGCACCGTCCAGTTCGACGGGCGCGCGTCGGTGCAGATGTCGGCCAACGAGGTGAAGGCCCGGACGCAGACGCTGACCCGCACGCTGCAGTCCGAGCTGGACCGCGAGACGAACGCGATCCTGACCGACCTCAAGGGCCGGATGAAGGCCGCCAACGAGGCCTTCGTCGACAGCACCGTGGCGGCGATGATCCAGCACATCCAGATCTACGGGCCCGAGGGCCAGTGGGAATGCGACCCGATGCGGCTCAGGATGCAGCTGCGCGTGGCCTACCTGAACTTCGCCCGCGCGACCCGGGCCTTGGCGCAGTCCGTCCTGTCGCGCGCCTCGCGCGAGGTGCTTGGCGTCTACAAGGACCTGCTGGGCGACCCCGCCGCCGACCTCAAGCTCGAGGCGCCGCTGGCGCCCGCCGTGCCGCCGCCGGTAGCGATCGGCAAGACCATCGTGGTCGACCTCCAGGCCAGCTGGTGGAAGCGCTGGTTGCGCTCGCGCCGCGGGGCTGAGGCCTTCGCCAGCGAATACCGCACGCTGATCGCCTCGGAGACGGCCGCGATCGTGAAGGAGATCGAGGAACAGCAGGTCAACGCGGTCAACGAGGCGCTGCGGCTCGCGCTGTCCGAGTTCCTCGAAGACCACAGCGAGGCCCTGATCGAGATCGCCAAGGCCGGCACTGTCGACAGCGAGCGCCTGAGCGCCGCCGTGGGCGAGACCGAACGCCTCGAGAAGGCCAACGTGCTCCAGTCCGTGCTCGCGGCGCTGGGTGGCAGCGACGACGAGAGCCCCGCGGCGGCTCGGAACTGAGGAGACGGCGATGGGCGTGGACGGAAACGGCGTGCGCAGGGTCACCCTGCAGCAGTACAACCGGCTCAAGACCTGGGCCGAACGTCGGCCGAGCGTCGCCCTGATGGGCGAGTTCAGCGCGGGCAAGTCCACGCTCATGAACTTCCTCATCGAGGAAGACCTGTTGCCGACGCGGGCCACCGCGACCGAGCTTCCGCCGGTCTGGCTGACCTACGGGCGGCGCAAGGCGCACTGGGTCGATTCGGACGGCGGCGCCCATCAGCTCGACCTGGCCGAGATCCGGTCGGTTCCGATGACGTCCCGCTTCATCCGCATCCATGCGACGGCCGAGATCCTCGAACATTGCGACATCATCGACACGCCCGGCATCTCGGACCCGAACCTTGCGGTCGAATCCTGGCGCTATGTCGCGGGGCAGGCGAACATGGTGCTGTGGTGCACCTCGGCCACCCAGGCCTGGCGCGAGACCGAGCGCAGCGCCTGGCTTTCGCTGCCCGAGCGTCTGAGGCGCGACTCGATCCTGGTCGTCACCCGCGCGGACAAGCTTCTGACCGAGGCCGACCGCGAGAAGGTCCGCCGGCGGCTTGCACGCGAGACCGAGGGCCTGTTCGCGTCGATCGTCTTCATGGCGACGCATGATGCGGTGCAGGCCAAGGCCGAACTGGCCGCGGATGCCGAAACCCCGCTCTGGGCCGAAAGCGGTGCGGCGGCGCTGCTCGACTCGCTGGCCGAACGGTTCGAGTCGATCTACGAGCTGCGCAGCGCGCTGCTGCGGCGCTACCGACTGGCGGGCGAGCCCGATCCGGAAGAGGCGGCGATGGTTCAGGCGCGCCGGTCGACCGAGGTCCGCGCCGTGCAGTCCAGCCGCGCCCATGCCAAGCACGGCAGCGGCGGGCCTTACGTGCTGGAACCGGGCGCGCATTCGGACGAATTTGGAGCTTATCCGGTGCGTCCGGTCCGGCCCGAGGGCGGCACGGCGCGGCCCGCGCGCCCCGACGCGGCGGCCCGGGCGCAGATGCTCGACCGGCTTCAGGCCGGCCTGGAAGGTGCCGCCGGCGCGGCGCCAGCCGCTTGGGCCTTGTCCGGCGCTGCCGACGATCCGGCCGACCGGCCCGAGGCAGAGCCGTCCCGGGGCGCTTGGGAGGCCGGGGACCCGACCGACTTGGCGGAACCCGCTGCGGACGCCTTCGGCGCCGAAACCGAGACGGACGCGGAGGCAGCCCCGCCGACGGCGTGGGAGGCGGCCGACCTTGCGGACGACGACGCCGCGGACGCGCCTGCCGCGACCTTCGAGGTGCTGGAGGAGGCGGACGACGCGGCTGCTGGCGACCTCGTCTTGGCCGAGGCTGACGCAGACGACGGGGCGGTGGTGGCGGCCCTGGACGAGGCCGCCGAAGCTGACGAGCCGGGCGACGCCTTCGAGGCAGACTACGCGGATGACCCCAGCGAGGCCGTCCCCGGCATGATGGAGGCTGCCGCCGAAGAGCTGGCTGGCGATGTCGACACGCATGAGGCCGACGCGCCCGTTGCCACAGACGAAGAGCCGGCCGAGGCCTGGTCGCCCCAGGACGAGGCGGAGCAGGCAGAGCATGCCGAGGCCGCGGCCGAGTACACTGCCGAGGTCATGGAACACGCACCGGACGTGTCCGAAGCCCTCGTCGAGGCGGAGGATAGCGTCGCCGAAGCGTCGCACGATGGCGAGATGGCCGAGGCGGGGCATCATCCGGCCGAAGTCGTGCCGGTGGCCGATGTCGCGGCCACTGCCGCTGCCGCCTTGCCGCGCGAGGTGGCTCTCTGGCGCGCGGTCGTGTCGCGGCATCCCGAGGTCGCCGCTCATGCGCCCCTGCTGGCCGTGATCGAGGAATTCCTCGCCGAACTCCATGCGCTCTCGGCCCCGGAGGAGCGTGAGCCCGCGCCGCCCAATGCGGAGGAATCCGGCTCGCCCGCCTGGCGTCGGCTTGCCTAGAAGGCCCAAGGGCGCTAGCCAAGGCTGAAAGGTGCGACGACCGCCGCGGGGCCCGCGGACGGGTCGCCCTGTGCGTGGCAGGAGAGCCCTTGGCATGTCCATCGACCTGACGAAGGCCAGTGAGATCGCGGGCTTCGTCGGCGCATGCCTGGTCGACGGCGACACCGGGCTGATGCTGACCTCGCACGGTGGCGGCGGGCTGGATCTCGAGGCGGTCGCGGCGCAGAGCACCGAGGTGTTCAAGACCCAGAACAGCGCTGTCGCGGCGTTGCGCCTGAACGACCCGATGGAAGAGATGCTGGTGACGCTGGGGCGGCGGGTCCACATCCTGCGCCCGCTCAGCAACCTTCCGGGCACCTTTCTCTGGGTCGCGCTCGACCGGACGCGGGCCAACCTCGGGATGGCCCGCCTGCAGGTGAAGGCGCTGGAGGAAAGCCTTTCGCTGTAGCCGGTCAGACCGTGAGCGTGGCGGCGACGGCGCGCTTCCAGGCGTCGTACTTGCCCTGCCGCGTCGCGGCGTTCATCGCGGGTTCGAAGCGGCGCTCCAGCGCCCAGGTCTTCGCGAATTCCTCGCGCGAGGGGTAGACGCCGGCGCGCATTCCGGCGAGCCACGCCGCCCCCAGTGCCGTCGTCTCGAGCACCTCGGGCCGGTCCACCGGTGCGCCGATGATGTCGGACAGGAACTGCATCGCCCAGTCGGAAGCCGACATGCCCCCATCCACCCTGAGCGTGGCAATCTCGGCCTGCGCCGCGCCGCCCTGCGCCCAGTCGGCGCGCATCGCCTCGAGCAGGTCGCGGGTCTGGAAGCCCACGCTTTCCAGCGCAGCCCTGGCAAGCTCGGCCGGACCCGAGCCGCGGGTCAGGCCATAGACGGCACCCCGGCAATCGGCGTTCCAGTAAGGCGCGCCGAGGCCAACGAAGGCAGGCACCAGGATCACGTTCTGGCCGTCGTCGGCCGCCTCGGCCAGCGGCTGCGTCTCCCTCGCCTCGCGGATGATCTTCAGCCCGTCGCGCAGCCACTGCACGACAGCGCCCGCGACGAAGATCGATCCTTCCAGCGCATAGGTGGGCGTGCCGTCGAACTGGTAGGCGATGGTGGTCAGCAGCCGGTTGGTGCTGGCGACCGGCGTCTGGCCGGTGTTGAGCAGCGCGAAACACCCCGTGCCGTAGGTCGACTTCATCATCCCCGGCGCGAAGCAGGCCTGGCCCACGGTGGCCGCCTGCTGGTCACCCGCGACGCCGAGGATGGGGATCTCGCGCCCGAAGAGGTCGGGGCGCGTGACACCGAAATCGGCCGCGCTGTCGCGCACCTCGGGCAGCATTTCTATCGGGATGTCGAGCAGCCCGCAGATGGTCGCACTCCACCGTCCCTTGCGGATGTCGTACAGCAGCGTCCGGGCCGCGTTGGTCGCATCCGTTGCGTGGACCTTGCCGCCAGTCAGCTTCCAGATGAGGTAGCTGTCGACCGTGCCGAACAGCAGTTCGCCCTTCCGGGCGCGGTCGCGCGCGCCCTCCACATGATCGAGGATCCACTTGAGCTTGGTTCCCGAGAAGTAGGGGTCGAGCAGGAGGCCGGTGCGCCCGGCCACCATGGCTTCGTGCCCCGCCTCGCGCAGGCTGCGGCACAGGTCGGCGGTGCGCCGGTCCTGCCAGACGATGGCGTTGTGGACCGGCTGGCCCGTCGCCCGGTCCCAGACCAGTGTCGTCTCGCGCTGGTTGGTGATGCCGATCGCGGCGATGTCGGCGGGCCTGAGCCCCGCCTTCTCGATCGCCGCCCGGGCAGTCGCGGCCGTTGTCGACCAGAGGTCGGACGGATCGTGCTCGACCCAGCCCGAAGCGGGGAAGTGCTGCGGAAACTCCTCCTGCGCGACCGCGGCGATCCTCATCGCGCCGTCGAAGAGGATCGCCCGGCTGGACGTCGTGCCCTGGTCGATGGCAAGGACGTGGGTCATGTCGCTTCTCCTCCCTTGGGGACCGCTGCCCCCGCCATCCAGGCGTCCAGGGCGGCGATCTGGTCGGGCGTCATCCGCAGCCCCAGTTTGGACCGGCGCCAGACCACGTCCTCGGCGGTGCGGGCGTACTCCCTGTCGATCAGCCAGCGCACTTCGCGCTCGGTGAGCGTGGCGCCGAAGTCGCGGCCGAGGTCCGGGGGCGCCACCGCGCCCTCCAGCATCGTGGCTGCCTCGGTCCCGTAGGCGCGGATCAGACGGCCTGCCCAGTAGGGGTCGAGGAACGGGTGCTCTGCCCGCAACCGTTCCGTCAGGGCGGCCACGCCCATCACCGGGAAATCGCCGCCGGGCAGGGCCACACCCGCCGTCCAGGGCGCCTTCGCCTGCGGGAAGAAGGGCACGAGCTTCGCCACCGCGGCCTCGGCCAGGCGCCGGTAGGTGGTGATCTTGCCGCCGAACACGTTCAGCAGGGGCGGTCCGTTGTCGTCAACCGACAGCACGTAGTCCCGCGTCGCGGCCGTAGCCGATTTCGACCCGTCGTCGTAAAGCGGGCGCACCCCCGCATAGGTCCAGACGATGTCCGCGCGGGTCACCGGCTGGCGGAAGTAGCGCGAGGCGAAGGCGCAAAGGTAGTCCTGTTCCTCGGGCGTGCAGACGGCCGCCTTGGGGTCGCCCTCGTGGTCCTTGTCGGTGGTGCCGATCAGGGTGAAGTCCTGCTCGTAGGGGATGGCGAAGATGATCCTGCCGTCCTCGCCCTGAAAGAAGTAGCAGCGCCCGTGGTCGAAGAGCTTTCGCGTCACGATGTGGCTGCCGCGCACGAGGCGCACCCCTTCCGAGGTGTTCATCCGCACGGTGTTGCGGATCACGTCCTCGACCCAGGGACCGCCGGCGTTTACAAGTGCACGCGCCCGGAAGTGCAGGGTCTCGCCCCCCCGGTCCACGGTGATCGCCCAGGCAGTCCCTTCGCGCGCGGCCGAGGTGACGCGCGCCCGTGTCAGAACGGTTGCGCCCCGCGCCTCGGCGTCGCGGGCGTTCAGCACGACCAGGCGTGAATCCTCGACCCAGCAGTCGGAATACTCGAACGCCTTCCGGAACTCGGGCCTCAGCGGCGCGCCGGCCGGGTCGCGGGTCAGGTCGATGGTGCGCGTTCCGGGCAGGATCTTCCGGCCGCCCAGGTGGTCGTAGAAGAACAGGCCCAGCCGGATCAGCCGGCGCCGCCCGCGCATCCAGGGCATCGCGAACGACAGGATGCGCGAGACCGGCGTCTCGCCCTCGAAGCGCATCGCCGGGTGGTAGGGCAGCACGAAGCGCATCGGCCAGCTGATGTGCGGCATTGCGGCCAGGAGGGTCTCGCGCTCGATCAGGCTTTCGCGGACAAGGCGCACCTCGAGGTATTCGAGGTAGCGCAGGCCGCCGTGGAAGAGCTTGGTCGAGGCCGAGGAGGTCGCCGAGGCGAGGTCGTTCATCTCGGCCAGCGCGACGCTGAGGCCCCGTCCGGCGGCGTCGCGGGCGATGCCGCAGCCGTTGATCCCGCCGCCGATCACGAACAGGTCGACTTCGCGAAGGGCGGGGGCGGGACGCTCGGTCATCTGTGCTTCCTGTAGGTTGGCAGACGTTGCGCGCAGATGCGCGTTTTGTCAATTTCGGCTATCGTCTGTTTTCGTTTTCGTTCATTCTTGCCGCGAACCAAAGGGGGCGTCGTGGCCGCAAACCTCCGTCAGGACAAGATCCTCGGCCTTGCCAAGGCCGAAGGCCGGGTCTCGGTCGACGAGCTTGCGGCCCGCTTCGGGGTCACCGCGCAGACGATCCGCCGCGACCTGGGCGAACTGGCCGAGGCCGGCAAGCTCGCGCGCGTGCACGGCGGTGCGGTCGTGCCCGAGGGCGTGGCCAACATCGGCTACCACGAGCGGCGCGGGCTGAACGCCGTCGCGAAGGCGGCCATCGGACAGGCCTGCGCGGCCGCGATCCCCAACAACTCCTCGCTGTTTCTCAACATCGGCACGACGACCGAGGCCGTCGCCCGCGCGCTGCTGGGCCATCGCCAGCTGACGGTCGTGACCAACAACCTCAACGTCGCGAACATGGATCACGCGGTTATCGGCACCTCGGCGCTGGACCTCGACGGCGACCTTCTGGATTTCGACGCGCAGGAAGTGCGTGTCAGCCGCGCGATCATCCGGCAGGCGCGCAAGGTGTTCCTGGTGGCCGACGCCTCGAAGCTGACCCGCGCCGCACCGGTGCGCATCGCCTCGCTGTCCGAAATCGACGCGCTCTTCACCGACCGGCCGCTGCCCGAAAGCCTCGCCGCACGGTGCGCAGAGTGGGGGACCGAGGTCCGGCTGGCCTCGGGGATCGGGACCGAGGCTTAGCCGCAGTCTATTCGGCCGCGGCGCTGCCCCCGGGCGCGCCCCTCCGCCAGGCTTCGGCGATTGCGTCGCGCGCCGCGTCGGACGGGGCGCCGGCGATCCTGTCCTTGCCCTCGGTGCTCAGGCAAACCGAAGGGACCGCGCCGTCGCGCGCGGCAAGGAATACGAGCCGCGCCCCGGGCAGCGTGCCACGGGCGAAGGCATCGGCCATCGTGGCCAGCGACGCGGCCGCGGGGGCGACCGAGGATGCGACCCCGCCGGTATCGTTGGCCGAGCGGGTCACCTTGCCGTCCGGCTCGGCCCGGGCCGCGGGCTCGCCCGCCGCGGAAAGCGCGTCGTAGAGCCCCGACGGCGACGGGCCGGCAGGCACGGGCGGGCGAGCGGTCTGCCGTTCCGACCGCGCCGCCGGCCGCGCGCACCGCGTCGGCCAAGGCCGTGATCGCATGGCCAGGGCGCACGAAGCTTGCCGTCAGTTCGCTGGGCGCGGCCGCGACCGTCGCGGACCCGGCCGCCTCGGCAAAGGCGGCCAGCAGGTCGGCCATGGCCGCCGCCTCGGCCGCAGGGTCCGCCTCGGCCGCGGCCAGACGGTCGGCCCAGCCAGCGGGTGCGAAGCCGCCCTCTGCTGCGCTGATCCGGGCCAGCCGCCGGCCGCGCGCCTCAATGATCAGGCGGCTGCCGTCCCCGCCTGCGAAGGTAAGCGCGCGGGGAAGCACGGTTTCCTCGACCTCCGCCAGGATCGAGGCCAGCCGGTCCGGCGCAGTCGGCCGGCCACTCCGCCCCGGCCAGCGCCGCCAGGTGGCCGCGTGCCGCGTCGGCGACCGCCGAGGGCGCCTGGGAGCCTTCGGCGAGGACGCAAAGCGCCACGCCAGTGCGGCCGGGCAGCCGCTGGAACACCGCCACCCGGTGTGCCGTCAGGGCCACCGCCTCGTCATAGACCTCGCCCGGCCTGCCAGCCGCCTCGGCCACCGCATCCGCCTCGGCGCTTGCCAGATATGCGCTGCCTAGCGCGGCCAGATGCTCGGCATCGGCATAGGTCAGCGGCCCCTCCGGCGCGCGGGCCAGCGGAAGGCCCTGGTCTAGGTCCACCAGCCCTGCGTAAAGGCAGCCGGGCACCCCCTGTGCAGCGGCCTGGAGCGCATCGTCGAGCGTCATGCCCGTGCCCCTCCGGCCTCGGACCAGGCGATGTCACGCGCGAGCTGCAGCAGCACGGTCGAGGCATCGAGGCAGGGTTGCTCACCCTGTTCGAGCTGCATCAGCGACAGCTGGATGAAGGCCTCCTCGACCTGGCGGGCGACCCAGGTCCCTTCCTCGCGCATCGCGCGGGGGGCCGAGGTGACCTCCGCCAGTTCCTCGACCAGACCGGTGACCCGCGCCATGTACTCCCAGTCCTTGAATCCGGCCTCG
>JALORM010000116.1 GCA_025458985.1 Paracoccaceae bacterium
CAGCTCGTCGGGGACGCGCACCGCCACGTCGACGACGCGCCAGGTCCGCGACACCGAGGCATCGACCGGGGCCTCGTAGTAGGTGCGGTAGGTTCCGCCGCAGGCGGCAAGGATAAGCGTGATCGCCAGGACCGCGATCGTCTTCAGACTGGTGCCCATGCGGACAGCTCCCTCTTTCCGGCCGCGCCCGGACTTCGATCCGGCGCGCGGGTCAACCGGATTCGCCAATAGCACGCGGAAGTTAATCTAGTCCCCCCGAAATGCGTCAGTTGGGCGCAAGCTGGACAACTCTGTGGCCATCGGCCAGTCTCCGCCGGATCGCAACGCCGGATGCCCGCCATGCCGCCACGCAGGATCGTGATCGACACCGACCCCGGCCAGGACGACGCCGTGGCGATCCTGCTTGCGCTCGCCAGCCCCGACGAGATCGAGGTTCTGGGCATCACCGCGGTTGCCGGCAACGTGCCGCTGCCGCTGACCGCGCGCAACGCCCGCATCGTCTGCGAGCTTGCCGGCCGGACGGATGTCCGGGTCTTCGCCGGCTGCGACGCGCCGATGTCGCGACCGCTGGTGACGGCCGAGCATGTCCACGGCAAGACCGGGCTCGACGGTCCGGTACTGCCCGAGCCGACGATGCCGCTGGCCCCGGGCCACGCGGTCGACTTCCTGATCGAGACGCTGCGCACCGAACCGCCCGGCACGGTGACGCTCTGCCCGCTGGGGCCGCTCACCAACATCGCCACCGCCTTCGCCCGCGCGCCCGACATCGTCGGACGGGTGCGCGACATCGTCCTGATGGGCGGGGCCTATTTCGAGGTCGGCAACATCACGCCTTCGGCCGAATTCAACATCTACGTCGACCCCGAGGCCGCGGACCTGGTGTTCCGGTCGGGCGTGCCGCTGACCGTCATGCCGCTCGACCTGACGCACAAGGCGCTGACCAGCCGCGACCGGGTCGAGGCGTTCCGGGCGCTCGGCACCCCTGTCGGCCGCGCGGTCGCCGAATGGACCGACTTCTTCGAGCGCTTCGACAAGGAGAAGTACGGCTCGGCCGGCGCGCCGCTGCATGACCCCTGCGTGATCGCCTACCTGATCCGGCCCGAGCTGTTCTCGGGCCGGCACATCAACGTGGTGGTCGAGACCGAGGGCCGCTACACCACCGGCATGACGGTCGCCGACTGGTGGCGCGTGTCCGGGCGCGATCCGAACGCCCAGTTCATGCGCGACGTCGATGCCGAAGGGTTCTTCGCGCTTCTGGCCGAGCGGATCGGGCGGCTCTGATGTCGAAAAGCCTTGCCCGGGTCGAACGCGCGCTGGCCGAGGCCGGGATCGCGGCGCGCATCCTCGAAATGCCGGGCGAGACCCGGACTGCCGAACAGGCGGCGGCAGCGGCCGGCTGCGCGCTGGATCAGATCGTGAAGTCGATCATCTTTGCGGGAACCGACGACGGACACATCCGGCTGTTCCTGACCGCCGGCGGCAACCGGGTGGACCCTGCCCGCGCCTCGGCGCTGGCTGGCACGCCGCTTGGCCGAGCGGATGCCGACCTCGTCCGGCAGGAGACGGGGTTTGCGATCGGCGGGGTGGCCCCGGTCGGACACCTGTCGCCGGTCCGCGCCTGGTTCGACCCCCGCCTGATGGAGTTCCCGGTCGTCTGGGCCGCGGCCGGCACGCCCCGGCACATCTTCGCCGCCGCGCCGGCCGATCTGCTGCGCGCCAGCGGCGCCACGGTCGCCCCCTTCACGGCCTGACCCTGGCGCCCAGCGGCACGCGCGGCACGGGTGCGCTGCTGCCATGTGAAAAAGTTTCACATCGACCCTTGAACCCGGTCCGGCGCTTCCCATCTGAGGGATGTAAATGAAGTTCACATCAGCCGCCGACCGGAGAATGCCAATGACCACCGCAACCGACACGACCCCCTTCCCGCGCCAGTCCTGGTTCGGACGGGCCGAAACCTGGCTCGACGACCGAGGCAAGGGCGCCTGGATCGCCGCCATGGTCCTGGGGTTCATCTTCTTCTGGCCCGTCGGCCTTGCCGTGCTGGCCTACATGATCTGGAGCAAGCGCATGTTCAACGGAAACTGCAGCACCCGCCGGTGGAGCCACGCCGCCCACAGCTTCAAGTCCTCGGGCAACAGCGCCTTCGACGCCTACAAGGCCGAGACTCTGCGCCGCCTGGAAGAAGAGCAGACGGCCTTCGAGGCCTTCCTCCAGCGGCTGCGCGATGCCAAGGACAAGTCCGAGTTCGACCAGTTCATGGACGAGCGCGCCCGCACCGCGCGGACCGACCGCTCCGAAGGTCCGGTCGAGATCTGACCTTGAGATCCAACGGCCAGTCCGTCCGCGGACGGGGAGCATGATCACCGAAGGGGGCACAGGCTGCCCCCTTCTCTTGCCGAGACAGGAGCCCTCCGATGACCTACGCCCTGCCCGATCCTCATGCCCAGGCCGAATTCTACGGCGACCTGCCCATGAAGCGCTTCGTCGCCTGGCTGGTCGACGGGGTGATGATTCTCGGGCTGTGCCTTCTGGCGCTGCCCATCACCTTCTTCCTTGGCCTCTTCTTCTTTCCGCTCCTGTGGCTGGTGCTGGGGTTCCTCTACCGCTGGGTCACCCTTTCGGGCCGGTCGGCCACCTGGGGCATGCGCCTCGTGGCGATCGAATTCCGGCGCAGCGACGGCGCGCGATTCGACACCGGTACCGCCTTCGCGCACACGCTGATCTATACCGTCGCCATGGCCACGCTTCTGCTTCAGGCCCTGTCGGTCGCGCTGATTCTGATCTCGGCCCGGCGCCAGAGCCTTGCCGACCACCTGCTCGGCAGCGCGGCGATCAACCGGGCCGCGGCGCATTAGGCATGGCCGCGCCTTGGGGCTTCACAGACGCCGGGCGCCTTGCTAGCGTTTGCGCTGACGTCGTCAGGAAACCTGCGTCCCGAGGCCCATGCGCCATACACTTCCCATCGCGCCCCAGTTCTACGTCACGGCGCCCCAGGCTTGCCCCTATCTTCCGGGCCGGATGGAACGGAAGCTGTTCACCGCGCTTCAGGGCGAGGCGGCAGAGCGTCTGAACGACACCCTGTCCAAGCAGGGCTTCCGGCGGTCGCAGAACGTGCTCTACCGTCCGTCCTGCGCGGACTGCCAGGCCTGCCTGTCGGCGCGGATCCGGGTCGCCGACTTCGAGGCCACGCGCAGCCAGAAGCGCGCGCAGCGCCGCAACGCGCACCTCAGGCGCGAGCCCACCAGCCCCTGGGCGACCGAAGAGCAATACGCCCTCTTCCGGCGCTATCTCGACAGCCGCCATGCCGACGGCGGCATGGCCGACATGGACATCTTCGAGTTCGCCGCGATGATCGAGGAGACGCCGGTCAAGAGCCGCGTCGTCGAATACTCGGCCGATCCCGGCCCGGGCGAGCGCCGCCGGCCGCTGGCGGCGGTCTGCCTGACCGACGTGCTCGATGACGGCGTCTCGATGGTCTATTCGTTCTACGACCCCGAACGCGAGAAGGACTCGCTCGGGACCTACATCATCCTCGACCATGTCGAGATCGCCCGCGCGGCGGGCCTTCCTTACGTCTACCTCGGCTACTGGGTGCCGGGGTCGAGCAAGATGGGCTACAAGGCGCGCTTCTCGGCGCTCGAGATCTACAAGGGCGGCCGCTGGCAGGACATCGGCGACCCCGACGACCATTCGGGATCGACCCACCCGCTGTCAGTGGACCCGATCGCCGAGCAGGTTGCGAAGATCACGCTGCCCGACACCCGGCCAATCGGCAAGGCCTGATCCGGCCGGGGATGCCCCGCCCGGACACCGCGGTTCCCCCGCCCTCGCCCCGCGCGCAGGGCCCGCACCCCTAACCCCCCATCAGGTCGGGCACGATCGTCACGATCCCCGGGAACAGCCACAGAAGCCCCAGCGTCAGGACCTGGATCGCGACGAAGGGAACGACGCCGCGGTAGATGTGCCCAGTGGTGACCTCTGGCGGCGCCACGCCCCGCAGGTAGAACAGCGCAAACCCGAAGGGCGGGGTCAGGAAGCTGGTCTGCAGGTTGACCGCGATCATGATCGTCACCCACTTCGGGTCAAGCGTGCCGCCATAGATCACGGGGCCGACGATCGGGATGACGATGTAGACGATCTCGAGGAAGTCCAGCACGAAGCCCAAGAGGAACAGGATCAGCATGACGAGGAGGAACACCGTCCACTCCTGGTCGAACGACCGCAGGAAGTCCTGGATGTAATGCTCGCCCCCGAACGAGATGATGACGAGGTTCAGAAGCTGCGAGCCGATCAGGATGGTGAAGACCATCGAGGTGATCTTGGCGGTCTCGCGCACTGCGGGGCTCAGCACCCCGGTCCGGAACAGGACCCAGGTAGAATAGAGGATGCCGAACATCGCGAAGTGATAGGCGCCCTGCGCCACGACGAAGGCGACCCACTGCTCGACCGAAGGCTCGCCCACCGCGATGCGCAGGTCGAAGTTCACGCCGACCAGGATCATGATGACGATGGCGAAGGACGACCAGATCACCGCGCGGCCGGTCCGGTTCTCGGCCCTCAGCTTGCGGTAGGCGGCCAGCATCAGCGCCCCGCCCGCGCCAAGCGCGGCCGCCGGCGTGGGGTTCGTGATCCCGCCGAGGATCGAGCCGAGCACGGCCACGATCAGGACCAGAGGCGGAAAGACCACGCGGATCAGGTCGTTGCGGCCGAGGTAGCGCGCCGCATGGCTGAGGCCGTAGAGGACCATGAGCGTGGGGATCGCGAGGATCAGCGCCGCACGTCCCTCGGTGGCCAGCGGCGAGATCAGAAGCGCGTCGGCGGCAAGCGCCAGCGCCACCCCGCCAAGCCCGATCCAGAGCGGGCGCGCATCCGCCGAGGGCGCGACGCCCTTCGCGGTGGTCAGCACCAGCCCGAGCAGCACGAAGAACACCGCGATGCCGGTGCCGATGGGCGCGGCCGAGGCCAGCCTGTCGGCCCGGGCCTGCTCCATCTCCTCGGGGCTGCGCTCATGCGCCGCTTGCACCCCGCCCGCGGCGTCGATCTCGGCCTGCTGGGCGATGGCGGCGTCCCACCTTTCCTGCCCGTGCAGCGCGATCATCGACGCCTGGCACTGGGCCGAGACGTTGGTGCGCAGCGTCGCCGTGGCGCCGGCCTCGGTGAACGACCCGACCCGCAGGTCCTGGCTGCCGACCAGGTTCGCCTGGCCCGCGGCGATCAGGCCGCCGATCAGCACCACCGGGACGGCGAGGAACCATGTGAGCCCTTCGGACCGGGTGATGACCTCGCCCCCGACGCGGCCCTGGCCCCGCACCGGCGGTGCCTTGGACGGATTGAGAAGCGCGAACCCGAGGGCGTAGACGCCATAGAGCACGGCCAGCAGGATGCCCGGCAGCAGTGCCGCCTGGAACAGGGTTCCGACCGAAACGACCGCGGCTTCGCCCAGGTAGGTCAGCGCGTCGGTACAGCCCGCTTCGGCTGCCCGCCTCTCCTGCGCGGCGGAGTAGATGTCGCCGGCCAGCGTGCCCAGAAGCACGATGACGATGGAAGGAGGGATGATCTGGCCCAGCGTTCCCGAGGCGGCGATGACGCCGGTCGAAAGCTCCTTCGAATAGCCCGCCCGCAACATGGTGGGCAGCGCCAGAAGGCCCATCGTCACGACCGTCGCGCCGACGATGCCGGTCGAGGCGGCGAGGAACGCGCCCACCACCACGATCGACACGGCAAGCCCGCCCGGCAACGGTCCGAAGACCCGCGCCATGGTGGTCAGGAGGTCGTTGGCGATGCGCGAGCGTTCCAGCACGATGCCCATGAGCACGAACATCAGCACGGCAAGCAGGGTCTCGATCGACGGGCCGGCGATCACCTTCTCGTTCATCCGGTTCACGATGAAGGCCAGGTTGCGGTCGATGGCCTGTTCCCAGCCGCCGGGGAACAGGGGCTCGGCCACGCGCGGCAACTCGGGGTATCGGAAGATCGAGATGTTGAGCGGGTTCACCCCGTCGGCGACCAGCTGGCGGTACTCGGCCGAGTTCGTGTCGGCCGCCTGGTGGATCAGAAGGCCCGCGCTGTCCAGTGCCGCGATGATCGCAAACGAGATGATCGCCGCCCCGCCGATGGCGAAGGCGACCGGAAAGCCCGTGAGGATCCCCGCGAAGAGGCAGAGGAACACGATG
>JALORM010000117.1 GCA_025458985.1 Paracoccaceae bacterium
TCCTCCCAGACGTGGTCGATCTCTTTCAGCGCGTAGTCCGCCGGGCCTTGCGGCCGCTCCATGTAGCTGTGCTTCAGTTTCGACAGGGTGATCCGTGCCATCCCGCCCCCCTCAGGCCACGACCGAGCCGTCGGGCCCGAAATAGAAGCACCGCGCCGGGTCCATGTAGAAGGTATGGTCCTCGCCCACCTCGTAGGGATGGACGCCCGGCGCCAGCGAAACCCAGTTCTGCCCGCCCAGGTCGAAATGGGCCGACGACTCCGAACCGGTCAGTTCAGTGACAAGCACGCGGCCCCGCATCGCGACGCTCGCGCCATGGCCCGCGAAGGGAAGGACGTCGCTTGGGCGGATCGCCACCGTATAGGTTCCATCGGCCAGGCCGGCCGCCTTGCCGACCGCCGCCCAGCGCACCGCCTCGGTCAGGCGCACCTCGCCGCCCCGCTTCGTGACCTCGGCCGCATTGATCGGCGGGTTCGAGAAGACCCGGGCGGCCGTCAGGCTCACCGGCTCGCGATAGACCCCCGCGCTCGGGCCGAACTGCACGACGCGGCCCGCGTCCATCAGCGCCGTGCGCCCGCCCAGCAGCAGCGCCTCTTCCGGCTCCGAGGTCGCGTAGACCACGACCGCCCCGCGCCCGGCGAAGATATCGGGCAGCTGGTCGCGCAGCTCTTCGCGCAGCTTGTAGTCGAGGTTCGCCAGCGGCTCGTCCAGGAACAGCGCGTGCGACTCCTTCACGATGGCGCGCGCCAGCGCGGTGCGCTGCTGCTGCCCGCCCGAAAGCTCCTGCGGCCGCCGCTTCAGCATCGGGGTCAGCTGCAGGAGGCGCGCCGCCTCCTCAACCCGGCCGGCGATCTCGGACTTCGCCATGCCCGCCACCCTCAGCGGCGAGGCGATGTTCTCGAAGACCGTCATGTGCGGGTAGTTCACGAAGAACTGGTGCACGAAGCTGACGCCGCGCTTCTGCGGGGTCAGGTCGGTGACATCGCGCCCGTCGATCAGCACCCGCCCCGAGGTCGGCCGGTCAAGCCCGGCCATCAGCTTCATCAGCGTGGTCTTGCCGGCGCCGGTCGCTCCGAGAAGCACGTTGAAGCCAGCGGGCTCCAGAACCAGCGACGTTTCGTGGATATGGGTCTCGGCCCCCACCATGCGGGTGACGGACCTCAGCTCGACGGTCATGCCCGCGGTGTCCTGCGTCTGCTCTGAAGGGAACCGGGGGCGGGCGTCGCCGCCCCCGGCGTCTCAGGTCACTTCGACGGCTCGCCTGCCGCCCACTTGGCCAGCAGCTCCTCGTAGGGGATCGTCTCGCCCTGCGGGTCCTCGTTCTCGAGCTGCGCCTTCGGCCCGTTGGGCTGGCCCAGCCATTCCGAGGCATCCTTCGGCTCGTTCAGCCGGGGCCCGCAGCCGCCGTAGACGTTGGCGGCCTTGTCGGCCTCTTCCATGCGCGCCATCGTGATGTCCATCTCCTCGGCCAGGCGGTCCATCGCCTGCTGCGGGGTGAAGGCACCCGAGTTCACGTCACCGATCTGCTGCCACCAGATCTGCGCCAGCTTCGGATAGTCCGGCACGTTGATGCCGGTCGGCGACCAGCGCACGCGGTCGGGCGAGCGGTAGAACTCGACCACGCCGCCCAGCGCCGGGGCGCGTTCGGTGAAGCTTTCATGGTTGATCGTGCTGTCGCGGATGAACGTCAGCCCGACGTGGCTCTTCTTGGTGTCGACGGTCTTCGAGGTCACGAACTGCGCGTAAAGCCAGGCGGCCTGCGCACGGTCCGACGGAGTGGACTTGAGGAAGGTCCACGACCCCACGTCCTGGTAGCCGACCTTCTGGCCGGTCTGCCAGTAGGCGCCGTGCGGGCTGGGCGCGGCGCGCCACAGCGGCATGCCGGCTTCGTCCACCGTGTTGTTGCCTTCCGACCGCGGCTTGACCATGTCGGCCAGGAACGCGGTGTACCAGAAGATCTGCTGGGCCACGTTGCCCTGGCTCAGCGCCGGCAGCGACTGGTAGAAGTCGTAGCTGGCCGCACCCGGCGGGGCGTAGGCACGCAGCCACTCGTCCCACTTGCGGATGGCATAGACCGAGGCCGGGCCGTTCGCCTCGCCGCCGCGGCTGACGCTCGCGCCGACCGGGTTGCAGGTGCCGGCCTCCATGCGGATGCCCCATTCGTCGATCGGGATGCCGTTCGGCTCGCCCGCGGTGCCGGCCCCGGCCATCGACAGCCAGGCGTCGGTCATCCGCCAGCCCAGGTCGGGCGCGCGCTTGCCGTAGTCCATGTGGCCATAGACGCGGACCCCGTCGATCTCGCCCACGTCGTTGGTGAAGAACTCGGCGATGTCCTCGTAGGCCGACCAGTTGACCGGCACGCCCAGCTCGTAGCCGTACTTCTCGCGGAACGCGGTCTTCAGGTCCTCGCGCGCGAACCAGTCGGCGCGGAACCAGTAGAGGTTGGCAAACTGCTGGTCGGGCAGCTGGTAGAGCTTGCCGTCCGGACCGGTGGTGAACTGCCGCCCGATGAAGTCCTCGAGGTCGAGGCCGGGGTTCGTCGAGGCCGCCCAGTCGCCCGCCATCTGGTCGGTCAGGTTGTAGGCCAGCTGCATCCGCGCATGCGTGCCGATCAGGTCGCTGTCGTTGACGTAGCCGTCATACAGGTTGCGGTTCGTCTGCATCTGCGTCTGAACCGCCTGCACCACCTCGCCCTCGCCGAGAAGCTGGTGGTTCACCTTGATGCCGGTGATTTCCTCGAACGCCTTCGCCAGCACCGTCGATTCGTAGGTGTGGGTCGGGATCGTCTCGGACAGGACGTTGATTTCCATCCCCGCGAACGGGGCCGCCGCGTCGATGAACCACTGCATCTCGGCCAGCTGTTCCTCCCGGCTCAGCGCCGAGGGCTGGAACTCGCTGTCTATCCATCTCTCTGCCGCGGCGATGTCCGCCACAGCAGCGCCGGTGCCCGCCGCCATGGCAATCGCCGTGGCCGCGGTGAGAAGATACCTGCGCATCTTTCACCTCCCTGGTTTGGTTTATGGTGGGTGACCCCCCGCTGGAGTTCTAGCAATCAAGATTTTCGCAAGTCAAACGAAAACGGAAGGCTTTCATTTTCGGCAAACGCTCCTAAGATGCCCGGTCAGGCGCGAGGGGAGGCAGGCATGGACATCGAGACCCGCCAGGAGGCGATCCTGGAACTGGTGCGCCGCCAGGGCAGCGTGGGCGTCGAGGACCTCGCCCGCCGTTTCGGCCTGACCACGCAGACAATCCGCGCCGACCTGCGCGACCTCGACGACCGTGGCCTTGTCAAGCGCACGCATGGCGGCGCGCGGCGGGTCGAATCGGTGTCGAACCGCGAGTACGCCGACCGCCGTCGCCTGCGCGGCCCCGAGAAGGAGGCGATGGGCACGCTTGCCGCAGCGCTCATCCCCGACGACTGTTCCGTCGCGCTGAACATCGGCACCACGACCGAACAGGTGGCGCGCGCGCTTGCAGGGCACGCGGGCCTCGTGGTGTTGTCGAACAACATCAACATCATCACGCTCCTGATGGGATCGAAGGCGCGCGAGCTGGTGCTGGTCGGCGGCACCGTGCGCGCCTCGGACGGCGCCATCGTGGGCGAGGACGCGGTCGAGTTCATCTCGCGCTACAAGGTCGACTTCGCGGTGATCGGCGCCTCGGCGCTCGACGCCGACGGCGCGATCCTCGACTACGACGCGCGCGAGGTCTCGGTCGCCCGCGCAATCCTCAGGAACTCGCGCACCCGGATCTGCGTGGCCGACAGTTCAAAGTTCGAACGGACCGCGCCGGTGCGAATCTGCGAGGTGGCCGAGCTCGACTACTTCGTGACCGACACCGCCCCGCCCGAAGCCTTCGCCGCCGCCGCCCGCCGCGGTCAGACCCAGATCCTGACCGTCGCCTCGACCGAGGTGCGCGCGCTGAAGCGGGGATAGGGGGCGGCCGGGTGCTGCCCGGCCCGCTTCGCGGCTGTCGACCGGGCGGGCACTTCGTTCGGGCGTCGGGAGACTCAGGGAACCTCGCGTGAGACGACCCTCAGCGCCTGGAACAACGGGCCGTCCGGGCTGTCGTCGTAGCGCGCCTCGATCCCGAAGACCCGCGCGGCGCTTGCCGGCGCCAGCACCTCGGCGGGCGTCCCCTGGGCCACGATCCGCCCGGCCTTCAGCGCCACCATCCGCGTGCAGTGCCGCGCGGCCAGCGCAAGGTCGTGGAGTGCCACGACGACCCCCCGCCCCTCGGCGGCGAGCGCGGCAAACACCTCCATCGTCGCAATCTGCGCCGCGGGATCGAGGCCGGCGGTCGGCTCGTCGGCAAGGATCAGCGGCGTCTCCTGCGCCAGCACGCGCGCGATGAGGACGCGCGCCTGCTCGCCGCCCGAAAGCTCGGTCGCGGGCCGCCCGGCAAGATGGGCGACCTCCATCCGCGCCATCGCGCGGGCCACGGCCGCCCGGTCGGCATCGGACAGCCCGCCCGCCGTCGCCCGGTGCGGCGCCCGGCCCAGCGCCACCAGCACCTCCACCGCGACCGGCCAGGCGACCTCGCGCCCCTGCGGCAGGAAGGCCGCCGCCTTCGCCCGCGCGCGGGGCGGCAGCGCGGCAAGCGAAGACCGCCCCTCGGCCGCCACCAGCCCCAGCGCGGCGCGCAGAAGCGTCGTCTTGCCTGCGCCGTTCGGCCCGATCAGGCCGACGACCTCGCCGCCCGCGACGGTCAGGCTCACGTCGTCCAGCACCGCCGCGCCGCGCCGCCGGACCGTCAGCCCCTGCACCTCCATCAGCGTCATGCCAGCCGCGCCCTCAGCCGCCAGATCAGGTGCAGGAAGAACGGCGCGCCGACGATCGCCGTCAGCACGCCCAGCTTCAGGTCGCGGTCGGGCGCGATCAGGCGCACCGCGATATCGGCCGCCAGCACCATCGCCGCGCCCCCCAGCGCCGAGGCCGGCAGCAGCGCCGAGGGCCGCGCGCCGACCAGCGGCCTCAGGATGTGCGGCACGACGAGGCCCACGAACCCAACCGCACCCGCGACCGCCGTGGCGCTTCCGACCAGCGCGGCCACGCCGCCCACGGTCAGCATCCTCAGCCGCCGGAGGTCGGTGCCCAGCGCCTCGGCCGCGTCCTCGCCCAGGGTCAGCGCATCAAGCCCGCGCCCCGTCGCGGCCAGCATCCCCGCCCCCAACGCCATGAGGGGGAGGGCCAGCCAGACATGCACCATCGACCGGTCGGCCAGCGAGCCCATCGTCCAGAACACGATCTCGGCCGCCGCGAAGGGATTGGGCGAAAGGTTCAGCACCAGCGCCGTCAGCGCCGCCGCGAAGGCCGACACCGCGATCCCGGACAGGATCAGCGTCATCGCCCCGCCCCGTGGCCCGGCGATGGCCACGACCAGCGCCACCGAGACGCCCGCCCCCAGGAGCGCCGCCCCCGGCAGGACCAGCACATGCAGCGCCGCGACCCCGGTCTGCAGCGCGATCACCGCGCCCAGCGCGGCCGAGGCCGAGGTGCCGATCAGCCCCGGCTCGGCCAGCGGATTTCGCAGGAACCCCTGCAGGACCGCCCCCGACAGGCCCAGCGCCGCGCCGACCATCGCGCCGAGAAGCGCGCGCGGCAGGCGCACCTCCTGCATCACCAGCGCCACCGCATCGCCCTCGGCCCCGCCCGCCAGCAGCGCCGACAGGCTTTCGCCCAGGCCCAGCCGGGCGGGCCCCACCAGCAGCGACCCCGCCATCAGCGCCAGGACCAGCACGGCCAGCAGCGGCAGGACCGCCCGGCTCATGGCAGTGCCTCGCGCAGTGCGCCGAGCCGCGCGATGGCGGAAAGCACGCCGGGCAGGCCGCAGACCCATTCGGCATCCGTGATCGCACCCTCGCGCCTCAGCCCCGCCAGCGCGGGATGGTCCATGACCTCCTCGGCCCGCGACGCCGCGGGGTAAGGGGCGCCGGTGATCACCACGTCCGGCGCCTCGATCAAAAGCCGCTCAAGCGGCAGCACGCCGCCCTCCTCGGCCACGTTCTCGAACCCCGCCGCGGCAAGGATCTCGCCTGCCAGCGACCGGCGTCCCCCGGTCCAGCCGTTGGCATAGTACAGCGCCGCGCGCGGGCGCCGGGCGATGTCCTGCCGCAGCGCGGCAAGCCCGGCCTCGAACGCGGCGACCGGCACACCCAGACGCCGCAGCATCTCGACCGTGGCCCGCGTGGTGTAGGTGCCGGCCAGCACCAGGTCGGGCCGCTTGAGAAACACCTCCTCGGCCCCGCCCCAGGTGATGTCGTAGGCCATCGCCGCATCCGGCATGGTCGAGGACCGCGGATCGCGCGCGAGGTACGTCACCGCGACCAGCTGCCCCGGCGCCGCCAGCAGCATCGCCAGC
>JALORM010000118.1 GCA_025458985.1 Paracoccaceae bacterium
GCGGTCTTGCCGGTGCCGGTCTGGGCAAGGCCCATCACGTCGCGGCCCTTGAGGACCTCGGGGATGGCCTGCACCTGGATCGGCGTGGGCTGGGTCAGGCCCAGAGCGGCCAGCCGCTCGAGCAGCCGGTCGTGAAGGCCAAGTGTTCTGAAATCGGTCATGTCTGTCTTTCGATTCGGGCCCAAGGCCCGGATAAGGGACGCCCATCGCCCCGATGGCGGGGCTGGGCGTGTGCGCATGGGTGCGGCGGGAGCCTCGCGCCACGGGCCGGATGCCCACGGAGCCGTTCCGCCGTCGCCTCCCTCGCGTGAAGGTGGAAGCTGGTTGTCGGGCGATGGCGCCCTGCCCCGGCCTGCCGCGCGTCCGGCGCGGAACCCGCTCACGCGAACGGGGACCCTGAGGTTGAGCGGTACATCGGCGCTGGTGAAGGGAAAGTCAATGCCGGGCGCCTGTCTGCCCTCGCGCGGCCGAATTCAGTGCCCGGGGCCCATCAGCCGCGCGATCATGGCGTCAAGCGCCGCGCCATCGCCGGCCCGGGCCAGAAGCTCGTGCTGATAGGCGGCCGCAACCTTGGCCAGCTCGGCCATCATCGCGCGGCCGCGGTCGGTCAAGGACAGTTCCACCAGCCGCCGGTCGGCGGGGTTCACCCGTTTCTCGACATAGCCCGCCGCCTCGAGGCGCGCCGCCGCGCGGCTGACCTTGGATTTGTCCATGTCGACCCGGGCGTGGATCTCGCGCACGCTGACCGCGCCCGACTGCGACAGATGCGCCACCACGCGCCATTCCGGGATCGAGATGCCGAACTTCTCGCGGTAGCGCTGGGCGAATTCGCGGCTGAGCCGCCCGGCCAGCACGTTCAGCCGGTAGGGCAGGAAGTCGTCGAGTGCGAAGTCCGTCGTCACCGCATTCCCTGCCCGGCCACTTGCAGCAGCAAAAAGCCACGGAACGGCGGCGGTTTCAATCGTCGAGGGCGGCCGAGACTCTGGCCGAGACTCTGGCCGCCGCGCGGGCAGGGGCCGCGGCCGGGGCGGTGTCGATGCGCAGCCAGACCTCGCCCACGCGCCGGAACCGGTGGGTTTCGCCGCAGCGGAACGCCCCGTCGGACTCGTGCGCCCAGCGTTCGACGGCAAGCTCTGTACCGTCGACGATCAGCAGGTTGAAGTCGTTCGCCTCGCCCCGGCGTCGGGTCGACAGCGCGGTGCCCGCCTGCACCATCAGCAGCTCGCGCCC
This sequence comes from Paracoccaceae bacterium, assembly GCA_025458985.1. GTDB lineage: Bacteria > Pseudomonadota > Alphaproteobacteria > Rhodobacterales > Rhodobacteraceae > JALORM01. Next base: position 1,231 of record JALORM010000118.1, read on the forward strand.
GCCCTTGCGTGCGGTGATCGGGGCCGTAGCCCAGGCGTGAAGATGCCCGCACAGCACGACGTCTGCGCCTGCCGCCGCAAGTCCGGCCAGCGCCTCGCCCGCGCCGCGCATCAGGCGCTTGCGGACGTCGGGCGGATGGATCGGCGGGTGGTGCATCGCCACCACGCGCAACCGGTCGCCGGCGTCGGCGAAGGCTTCCGACAGCAGGCCGGCGTCGCGCTGCCGGAATCGGCCTGCCTCCCAGGCGCAGGGATCGACCGTGTTGAGGCCCGCGACGGCCACGGCCGCATCGCGCCAGCGGGGGGCGAGGTCGTGTGCGACGTGCCGGCGGTAGCCCTCGAACGGGCGCAGAAGCCGGGCCGGCAGGTTCCAGAGCGGCACGTCGTGGTTGCCGGGCACCGCCAGCCACGGCGCGCCGAACCGGTCGAGCAGCGCCCGCGCCCCGCGGAACTGCCCTGCCCGGGCGCGCTGGGTCAGGTCGCCCGAAACCACCACGAGGTCCGGGCGCAGCCTGGCGATGGCCTCGGCCAGCGCCTCGGGCAGGCCCGCCGCCTCGGTCCCCATGTGGAGGTCCGACAGATGCGCGATCCGGGTCACGCCGGCCTGACCCCGCCCGTCGGGCCGGCCGGATCGGCGACGGTCTCGTCCGCGGGGACGACAAGGATGAGGGCGCCGCGCTCGATGCGGAATCGGAAGGGCGGCTCGAGCCAGACCTTCTCGCCGTCGATGGCGATGCGCCGGTCGCGGTGGCGCGGATCGACGGTGTCGATCTCGACCCGGTGCCCGTGCAGCAGTTCGAAGTCGCGTCCGCGCCGCATGCCGCGCAACAGCAGCTTTGCGGCGAAGCGGATCAGCCCGAAGCGGCCGCAGTCGGGCGCCACGAAGACGGCGAATTCGCCCGCGCGGACGCAGTCGGCACCGGCAAGGCCGAAGGCATCGAGCTGGAACGCGTTGAAGGCAACGAAGACCAGCGGGGTCCGCGCCCGGTAGGGGCGCCCGTCCACCGTGACCTTCATCCGCCGCGACCGGCGGAAGCCCGAGACGGTTCGCACCACCGACCAGTAGGCGGCCAGGCGGCTGCGGCCCCAGCGGCGGTAGAAGGCCTCGCGGTCGGCGAGGATGCGGGGATAGATGCCGACGCTGGCGTTGTTGAGGAAGAGATGGCCGTTGACGTAGGCCGCATCCCTTGGCGCAGCCTGCCCCGCCCGCAACACCTCCAGCGCCGCGCCGATGTCTTCGGGGATGCCGTTGGCCCGGGCGTAGTAGTTGAACGTGCCAAGCGGCACGAGGCCCATCGGTACCCCGGTGCCGGCGAGGCAGGCGGCCAGCGCCGCCGCGGTGCCGTCTCCCCCCGCCGCGGCGACGACGCCGAACCCCTCGTCGGCGGCGGTGCGGCAGGCCTCGCGCAGCGACGTCCCGCCGGCGTCCCCGGTCAGGTCGCGCAGCGTGATCGCGGCATCGCCGGCCGCGGCATGTTCGCGGATGGCGGCCGCGGCGCCGTTCGGCCCGGCGCGCCCTGCCGCCCCGTTCAGCAGAATGCAGACCCGGTCGGTCCGTTCCTTGTGCCCAAGCGGGGGCGGTGCCTGGACCGTGTCGCGGGGGGAGCAGGCCCCGGGTCGCATGCGGGCCGCACTGCTGGTGTCCATGAAGATGTCCCCTACTCTGTCCGGCCCCGCCCTGGTGCAGCCTGAACGCCCGGAGCGGTCGGGGCGTTCCCCGGCGGCCTGGGTCTACCGGCGGCCTTCGCGCAGCCAGGCGCCCACCGTCAGCGTGGCGGCGATCAGAAGGAACAGCCAGGCCGGAAGCAGCGGGTCGATCCGCACGTCGGCGGTCAGGTAGGCCTCGCGCGGGGTGATGCCGATCCAGCCCCGCCCCGCGGCGTTGCGGCCTTCGCCGACGCGGCGGATGTCGGGCACGCCGTCCTCCAGCCGCAGGATGCCGCCGCGGGTCGCCTCGACGGCGGGCAGCAGGCGTTCACCCGTGGCGATCGTCTCCTCGAACTCGCGCGGGGCGGCGGGGCCAAGCGCCACGACGGCCGACATCTCGCCGTCCGCCAGGCGATAGAGGCCCATCTCGAGGCCGGTGAAGGTGGCGCTGTGGCGCCCGGGCTCAACTTCGGTCAGCGGCAGCACGGTCTCGCTTCCGTCGGGCGCGGTCACCGTCACCTCGCGGTCGCCTTCCTCAAGCGTCCGCCGGACGACCGTCACGGTCTGGCCGGCGGCCGACGCGGTCAGCGCCTCTTCCTCCAGCTCGGGTTCCTTCATCATCCAGTGCGCCAGCCGCCGCAGCAGCTCCAGCTGCGGCCCGCCGCCCTCGTACCCGCGCGACCAGAGCCAGGCGTGGTCCGAGGCCAGCAGCGCCACCCGGCCCTCGCCCACCCGGTCGAGGATCAGCAGGGGCCGTCCGTCGGGCCCCTCCATCAGGACGTCGGCCTCGGGGCCGGGCTCCACGTCGATCGCCCGGAACCAGCGGCCCCACGTCGGCGCGCCGTCGGCACCGTCGGCGGCGCCCTCCAGCCCGCTCGTCACCGGATGGCGCGCGCCAAGTTCCGAAACCACGGGCCGATAGGGTGCCTCGATCACGCGGCCGCTGGGCGCGGCGGGCAGAACTCCGGCAAGCGGAGACCGGTAGAGGCTGTCGGCCGAGGCATAGTCCGGCCCGGCCGACACCAGCACGGCGCCGCCGCCCTCGATGAAGGTCCGGATGTTCTCGATGTAGGCGTTGGGCAGGATGCCGCGCCGCTGGTAGCGGTCGAAGATGATCAGGTCGAATTCCTCGATCTTCTCGACGAACAGCTCCCGCGTCGGGAACGCGATCAGGCTCAGCTCGCTGACCGGGACACCGTCCTGCTTCTCGGGCGGGCGCAGGATCGTGAAGTGGACCAGGTCCACCGCGCTGTCGGCCTTGAGCAGGTTGCGCCAGGTCCGCTCGCCCGCATGCGGCTCGCCCGACACCAGCAGGACCCGCAGCCGGTCGCGCACGCCGTTGATCTGCACCACGGCCGCGTTGTTGCGCGCGGTCAGCTCGCCCTCGGCCTCGGGCACCTCGAACTGCAGGACGTTCATGCCTCCGTGCGGCAGCGTGACCGGCAGCGTGATGTCCTCGCCCACGGGCACCGAAAAGCGCATCGGCTCGCCGCCGTCGACGGCGATCGACAGCTCGACCGGGCCGGCCGCGCCTTCGGGAACGGCGCCCTGATCCTCGACCAGCAGCGTCAGCTGTACTTCCTCGCCCAGGATCGCGAAGGCGGGGGCGTTCCTGACGACCAACCGGCGGTCCCAGTCGCCGTCGCGCCCCGTCAGAAGCACGTGCAGCGGAGCGGGCAGGGCTGGCAGCCGCTCGACATCGTGCAGCTGGCCGTCGGTGACGAGGATCGCGCCTGCGACCCGGCCCGGCGGTTCCTCGGCGAGCGCCTCGGCCAGTGCGGTGGCCAGAAGCGTCCCCTCGTCGCCGGTGCCGTCGGGCACGGTGACGGTGCGCACCTCGGTATCGGGCAGGGCGGCCAGCGCCGCGCTCAGCCCGGTGACGGCCTCGCGCGTCTGCCCGGCCCGGTCCGAGATGCCCTGGCTTGCACTTTCGTCGGCGACCAGCAGCACGATGTCGCTGAGCGGCGCGCGCTCCTCCTGCTGGAAGGCGGGGTTGGCGACCGCGGCGACCAGTGAGGCCGAAGCCAGAAGCCTGAGCCACCACCCGGGAAGGCCGCGCCAGAGCGCGACCGCCGCCGCCAGCCCGCCAAGCGCCGCCAGCGCGTAGACCGCGGCCCAGGGCAGAAGCGGATCGAAGACGACCGAGCCGGTCATTGCCCCAGCCTGTCAAGCAGCGCGGGCACGTGCACCTGGTCGGACTTATAGTTGCCGGTCAGCACGTGCATGATGAGGTTGATCCCGAAGCGGAAGGCGATCTCGCGCTGGCGCTCGCCGGCAAAACCGCGCCCGACGGGGTAGAGCGCGTTGCCGCGCCCGTCCAGCGCCCAGGCCGCCGCCCAGTCGTTGCCGCCGATGACCACGGGCGTCACGTTGTCGTTGAGGTTGCGGAACGGCATCCCCTCGGCCTGTTCGGCATCGGGCGGCGCGGCCTCGACCCAGACCTCCCGGCTGCTGTGGCGGCCGGGGAAGTCCTGCAGCAGGTAGAAGGTGCGGGTCAGGACATGGTCGGGGGGCACCGGTTCCAGCGGCGGCACGTCCAGCGGCGCCGCCAGCTGCTGCAGCTTGCGCCCGTTCGGCGTGGCCGAACCGAAGCCGCCGAGGTTCGCGTCGCGCGTATCGAAGAGGATCATCCCCCCCGACCGGAGGTAGCGGTTGAGCTTGGCGTAGGCCTCGGCCGACGGGGTGGGCTGGTCCGGCGTGATCGGCCAGTAGAGGAACGGAAAGAACGACAGCTCGTCGGTCTCGATGTCGACCGCGACCGGGTCGGCCGGCTCGACCGCCGTCCGCTGGTAGAGGCGCTGCGACAGGCCGTAGAGCCCGGCCTCGGCCATCCGGTCGAGCTGGGCATCCCCGGTGATGACATGCGCCAGCACCACGGCGCTGGTCGCGGCGACGGCCTCGGCGTCGGCCGCGGGGTCGGGCGCGGACTGGACGGCGCCGGCGTCCTGCGCCACTGCGGGCTGCGGGACGGGCAGGACCAGCGCCATCGCCAGCGCCGCCGCAAGGCCGGCCCGCGGCCCCCGCAGCCGCCCGCCGAGCGCCAGTGAAGCCAGCACGTCCAGCGCCAGCAGACCCAGCGCCAGCGCCAGCAGCAGCGGCTTCAGGTCGCGTTGCGGCGCGACGGCCAGCCCTTCCACCGGCACCGCGGCCGGCCAGACCGCAGGGGCAAGGGTCGCCTCGGGTCCGATCACGTTCAGCGCGATGCGCCGGTCCTCGCCCGCATAGAGGCCGGGCGGCACGCCC